>CAYYZI010000036.1:0-11934 GCA_964475675.1 uncultured Geminicoccaceae bacterium | reverse complement strand
AGGTGAAGGACGTCCTTCTGCTCGACGTCACGCCGCTGTCGCTGGGCATCGAGACCCTGGGCGGCGTGTTCACCCGGCTGATCGACCGCAACACGACCATTCCGACGCGCAAGAGCCAGGTCTTCTCGACCGCCGAGGACAACCAGACCGCGGTCACCATCCGGGTCTACCAGGGCGAGCGGGAGATCGCCTCCGAGAACAAGCTCCTGGGTCAGTTCGATCTGGTCGGCATTCCGCCGGCACCCCGTGGCGTGCCGCAGATCGAGGTCACCTTCGACATCGACGCCAACGGCATCGTTCACGTCTCCGCGAGGGACAAGGCCACCGGCAAGGAGCAGTCGATCCGCATCCAGGCCTCGGGCGGTCTCACCGAGGAGGAGATCGAGCGCATGGTCAAGGAGGCCGAGGCCCATGCCGAGGAGGACAAGAAGCGTCGGGCCCTGATCGAGGCGCGCAACAATGCCGACGCCCTGATCTACTCGACCGAGAAGAGCCTCAAGGAGCATGGCGACAAGGTCGGCGAGGCCGAGCGCAAGGCCATCGAGGATGCCATCGCCGCTCTGAAGGAGGCGATGCAGGGCGAGGATGCGGAGGACATCAAGCGCAAGACCGAAGCCCTCGCACAGGCCTCGATGAAACTGGGCGAGGCGATGTACAAGGCCCAGCAGGAAGGTGCCGGTGGCGGCGGAGAGGCCGGTGCGGAGGCCGCGGAGAGCAAGGAAGAGGGGGTCGTCGACGCCGAATTCGAGGAAGTCGACGATGACGATCGCAAGCGTTCGGCGGGCTGAGCACCCCCGCTCGCACGGATCGGTGCCGGGGACCGGGCGCGAGCCCGGTCCTTTGCGCATCCCCGGCGGACTGATGGCAAAGGGGTGACATGGCGAAGCGCGATTACTACGAGATCCTGGGCCTGTCGCGGACCGCCACGGAGGTCGAGATCAAGCGCGCCTACCGGCGGCTGGCGATGCAGTACCATCCCGACCGCAATCCCGACGATCCGGCGGCGGAACTGCGCTTCAAGGAAATCAACGAGGCCTACGAGGTACTGCGCGACCCGCAGAAGCGGGCGGCCTACGACCAGTTCGGCCACCAGGCCTTCGAGGCCGGCGGCGGCGCACGGGGTGCCGCGGCGGGCGGTTTCGACTTCTCCTCCTTCGCCGACGCCTTCGAGGACCTGTTCGCCGACTTCATGGGCGGACGGCGCCGCTCGGCCTCCAACCGCGGCGCCGATCTGCGCTACAACATCACCATCACCCTCGAAGAGGCCTTCGCCGGCAAGCGGGCCCAGATCCGGGTGCCCACCGCGGTGGCCTGCGAGGCCTGCGGCGGCAGCGGCAGCGAGGGCGGTGCCGAACCCGCACCCTGCGGCACCTGCCGCGGCATCGGCCGGGTCCGCACCCAGCAGGGCTTCTTCACCATCGAGCGTACCTGTCCGAGCTGCCATGGCAGCGGCCGGGTGATCCGCAATCCCTGCAAGGGTTGCGGCGGCAGTGGCCGGATCCAGAAGGAGAAGGTGCTGGCGGTCAACATCCCTGCCGGGGTCGAGGACGGCACCCGCATCCGTCTCTCCGGCGAGGGCGAGGCCGGGCTGCGCGGCGGTCCGCCCGGGGATCTCTACATCTTCGTCTCCATCGCCCCGCACTGGATCTTCCACCGCGAAGGGCGCGATCTCTACTGCCGGGTGCCGATCCCGATGACCACCGCGGCCCTGGGCGGCCAGGTCGAGGTGCCGACCATCGAGGGCAAGCGGCTGCGCATCCAGATTCCCGAGGGTACCCAGACCGGGCGCCAGATCCGCCTCAAGGGCAAGGGCATGAGCGAGCTGCACGGCGGCCCGCGCGGCGACATGCTGGTGGAGCTGGTGGTCGAGACCCCGGTCAATCTCAGCCGCCGCCAGAAGGAGCTCCTGCGCGAGTTCGAGAAGGCCAGCGGCAAGGGCGACAACCAGCATCCCCAGTCGGAGGGCTTCTTCGCCAAGGTCAAGGAGCTCTGGGACGAGCTGCGCGAGTGACCGCGGGCGACGCTGCGCCGCCCGCTCCTCAGGTCTTGGTGGCGCCGGCGGTGAGCCCGGCGATGTAGTAGTCCATCAGGAAGGCATAGAGAATGACCGGCGGCGCGGCGGCCATCAGCGCCCCGGCCATCAGCCCGCCCCAGGCGAACACGTCGCCGCGAATGAGGGTGGTCACCGTGCCCACCGTCAGCACCAGCTGGTCCTCGCTGTAGAGAAAGGCGAGGGGATAGATGAACTGGGCCCAGGAAACGGTGAAGGCGAAGATGATGGCGGCGATGATTCCGGGCTTGGCCACCGGGATGAAGATCTTGGTCAGCATCTGGAAATGGTTGCAGCCGTCGATCAGGGCGGCCTCGTCCAGCTCGCGCGGAATCGAGCTGAAATAGCCGATCAGGATCCAGGTGCAAAAGGGCACCACCAGGGTCGGATAGACCAGCACCAGCGACCAGTAGGAATTGAGCAGCCCGAGCCCGCCGACGATCTTGAACATGGGAATGAACAGCAGGGTCTCCGGCACCAGGTAGGTCAGGAAAATGCCGGTGGCGAGGGTGGCCGAGCCCCAGAAGCGCATGCGCGACAACGAGTAGGCGGCGAGGATGCTGATCAGCATGGAGATCGTCACCACCAGTACGGTGACCACCACCGTATTGCGGAAATAGACCGGAAACGAGGTTTCCAGCAGCAGGTTGCGATAGTGCTCGAGGGTGATGTCGCCCTGGATCACCCAGGGATTACCGGCCAGGCTAGAGATCTCGGCGTTGGTCTTGAACGAGGTCACCAGCATGTAATAGGGCGGGAACAGAAAGAAGACGATGAAGATGAACAGGAAGAAATACGAGGCATAGAGCGCCCAGCGGCGCTGGCTGAAGAAGGCCACCCAGCGGGTGGTCAGGGAGTCGCGGGGGGCTGCTGCCAGTGCCATCAGAGCCTCTTGGTGCGCTCGCGCACGTCGCGCAGAATGAACATGGCGAAGATCGCCAGGATCGGGAACATGAACAGGGACACCGCCGCGCCCAGCGGAATGTCGCCCGACTGGATGCCGAGCTTGAAGGCATAAGTGGCGAACAGATGGGTGGTGTTGCGGGGGCCGCCCTGGGTGAGGACGCGGACGATGTCGAAATTGGCGAAGGTAACGATGGTCGAGAACAGCATGGTGATGGCGATGATGTTCCGCATCATCGGCAGGGTGATGTAGACCAGCCGCTGCCAGGCATTGGCACCGTCGACCTTGGCCGCGTCGTAGAGTTCCTCGGGAATCGATTTGAGCGCCGCCAGATACATGATCAGGAAGAATGGCGCGCCGTACCAGATGTTGACCAGGATCACCGAGAACCGCGCCCAGAACACGTCGCTGAGCCAGGGAATGGCGCTGGCCCCGAAGCTGGTCAGCAGCCAGTTCACCGCACTGTAGGTGGGATCGAACAGCCACCACCAGCCCAAGGTGCTGAGGGCCGGCGGGATCACCCAGGGCACCAGCGACAGACCCCGCCAGATGCGCTGTCCGCCGGGCGGCACATTGTGGATCAGATGGGCGCAGATGAAGCCGATCAGGGCCTTGAAGAAGACCGCGGTGAGGGTGAACAGAATCGACTGGCGGACCACCATCCAGAAGGTCGAGCGCTTGAACAGGAAGGCGAAGTTGCCGAGACCGACGAACGCCGTCTCGGCCTTGTTCAGGGTCGCCAGATAGATCGCGTAGAAGAACGGATAGATGATCAGGCCGACGACCAGCAGGATGAGCGGCAGGCACAGAAGGAAGGCGAGGCCGGCCCGCGACTGCCGCAGGCCCGCCCAGCGCATCGCCAGCGTACGTCCCCCGGCGCGGGGATCAGCCGGCGCGACCCCCGCCATTCCCTTGCGTGCCATCTGCACAGGCTCCGATCGGTCGGACCCGGATGCGGGACCGGCGGGCGGCCGCCGTCAGGAGCCGGCGGCCGCCACCGGGCGGTGAAGACCTAGCCGCGCTGATAGCCTTCGATCTCTTCGGCGGCCCAGGCGATGGCATCCTCGATGCTCTCGCCCCCCTGGGTCACGCGGGCCACCAGCACCGCGAGCAGGCCTTCGTTGTAGATCCTGGCACCGACCGCCGGCGGGGCCGGGAAGCCGGTGACGATGACCTGCTCGTTGCCGCGTCCCGGATAGTTGTAGAGGGTACCGGGAGGCGGCGCCTCCTTGAGCCACACCTCGTGATCGTAATAGTCGGGCTGCAGCGGCAGGTCGTAGCCCTGCGAGGCCCAGAGCAGCTTGCCCACCTGTTCCTTGGAGGCGAGGTGATAGAGCAGCTCCTTGGCGGCCGACTTGTTGGTGGAGAAGTTCCACAGCCCCCAGAAGAAGGGCAGGCTGCCGCGGAACCGCCCATTGGGGCCGCTCGGCGTATCGTGATGCCAGAGCTGGGCGGCCACCTCGGGGGCGTCGCGCTTGGCCACGGCCCAGGCGCTGGGCGGGTTCTGGATGGCCGAGCCGCGACCGGAGATGATCCAGCGATTGTTGGCCGCATCGTCCCAGGCATAGACGTCCTCGGGCATGTACTGGGTGAGTTCCTTCATGAACTCCAGCGCCGCCCGGGTGTTGTCGGAATCGATGGTGATCTGCCCGTCGCCGCTCATCGGCTGCGAGCCGAAGGACAGGAAAAGCGGGCCCAGCCAGTCCTGGGAGTCGCTGGTCTGGCCGATCGGATTGCCGAAGGGGAAGCCCGCGGCATGCAGCTTCCTGGCCCCTTCGAGGAAACGCTCGTAGGTCCATTCGGCGTCGATCCGCGCCTGGTCGCGCGGACCGGCCGGGAACAGTTCCTGCAGATCGATCCCGGCATGCTCCTTCCACAGGTCGAGGCGCGAGACCACCGGATAGGAGTGCGAGCCGGTGGGAGCCACGATCGCCCGCCAGGTGCCGTTGGGGCGCGCCAGATAGCGGGCGATGTCGTTGTAGGCACCCTCGTTCTTCTCGATTTCCGCGACCAGATCGTCGAGCGGCTCGAGCTGGTTCTCGTAGACCGCCACCTGCCAGGTGCGGTGGACCATGATGTCGTGTCCGGTACCGGCACGGGCCTCGGCCGCGGCAGTGATCAGATCCTTCTCGCCGATCGAGGTGATGAAGTCGATGACCACCTCGACCTTGTTCTTCTTGCCCCATTCCTCGGCGATCTGGCGCAGCGCGTCGTTGGCGCCGGGCACCCAGTGATCCCAGAGACCGAGGCTGACGCGGCCGCCGGCACGCGCCGTATGGACGAAGGGTGCGGCGACCGCGATTGCTCCGGTCGCAGCCGTGCTGGCCAGAAAGCGCCGCCTGGTCTGGCTGAACAAGCTCATCTCTTGCCTCCCCTGCGTTCGTGGACCGTCGGTAACGGGAACCGACTTGCGGGACCTGTGCCGTTACCACTGCCACGCTTTTAGATAACCCGATGCCGGGCCGGAAGGAAAGGGGGAAAGCGGCGGCCGCCCCGCCGCGCACGGCAGGTTGCTCTCGCCCGGGAACCGCGCCATGATCATCTGCGAGGGCGCCAGCTCGCGACACGAGGCCGCAGAACTTCGTGCCGCGATGGACGCCGAGCGGGGAAGGGGGAGCGAAATGGCGTCGGTGGAGATTCGCGAGGTCGACAAGGTCTTCGGCTCGACCCAGGTGTTGTTCGGGGTGAGCATCGATATCGCCGATGGCGAATTCGTGGTTCTGGTGGGGCCTTCGGGCTGTGGCAAGTCGACCTTGCTGCGCATGATCGCCGGGCTCGAGGAAATCACCCGGGGCGAGATCCTGATCGGCGGAAGGGTGGTCAACACGGTACCGCCGCGCGATCGCGACATCGCCATGGTGTTCCAGAACTACGCGCTCTACCCGCACATGACGGTGCGCGAGAACATGGCCTTCTCGCTGAAGCTGGCCAAGGCGCCGCGCCAGGTGATCGAGGAGCGGGTCAATCGTGCCGCCCAGATCCTCGGCCTGACCGAGTATTTCGACCGCTATCCCCGCCAGCTTTCGGGCGGGCAGCGGCAGCGGGTGGCGATGGGCCGCGCCATCGTCCGCGATCCGCAGGTGTTCCTGTTCGACGAGCCGCTGTCCAATCTCGATGCCAAACTCCGGGTGCAGATGCGGACCGAGATCAAGGCCCTCCATCAGCGCCTCAAGACCACCTCCATCTATGTCACCCACGATCAGATCGAGGCGATGACCATGGCCGACCGGATCGTGGTGATGCACGACGGCCGGGTCGAGCAGGTGGGGGCACCGCTCGAGCTCTACGACCATCCGGTCAACCTGTTCGTGGCCGGCTTCATCGGCTCGCCGGCGATGAACTTCATCGATGCCGTGGTGCGTCGCGAAAACCAGCATCTGGAGGCGGTCAGCAGCGAGGGTACGGTGCTGCCCTTGCCCGAAGGGCTCCAGCTCGAGGAGGGCAAGGAGCTCATCTACGGTGTTCGGCCCGAACATTTCACCCTGGTCGCCGACAGTGCCGGGGTTCCGGCGGAAGTGGTGGTGGTCGAGCCGACCGGGGCCGAAACTTTGCTCGTCCTCAAGATGGCCGGCGGTTCCGCCCAGGCGGTCTTCCGCGAACGTCACGAATTCAGACCCGGCGAAGTGATCCGGCTGATGCCCGATCTCGGCCGGGTCCATCTCTTCGACCGCGAGAGCGGCCAGCGCATCGAGGGCTGAGCCCGGGCACCACTCTCCGTTTCAGGGAGCGGAGCGGCGCTTCCTGCGGCCGCCGGAGCGTCTGACGGCCTTGTTCGGGGCCGCGGCTTCGGCCGTGGCGGGTTCCCGCTTCTTTGGCGGTGGCTGCGGCGAAACCGGCAGCTCCGGCAAAAGACAGGCCTCGCCCGGTCCCAGCGGGCTGCCCTCGCAGCAGGGCAGCACCGGCGCACCGCACCAGGCGCATTGCTCCTGACCGTGGACCGAGATCAGCCGGAGCGGGCGGCCGCACCACGGACAGCGCTCGGCGGAGGGGGCGGCGGGGGCGGCCATCTTCCCTCCTCACTCCAGCAGCCGGTCGACGGCTCGGGCCAGCTCCCGACGGGCACGCACCTCGTCGGCATGCAGGCCCTCGCGCACACGCCACAGACCGCCCACCATCACATCGCGGATCATCGGTCCGGCACCGGAAGCGAAGACGAAGGTGTCGAGCACGGCATCTCCGCGGCGGCCGGCCAGCAGCGGATGCTGGCCGTCGAGATGCACGAGATCGGCACGAAAGCCGGGGGCGATACGACCTACCGGCCGACCGGCGGCACGGGCACCGCCGGCGAGCGCCGCCCGGTAGAGTGCGGCGCCGCAATGCGGCTGCTCGGGCCGGGTGGCGATCAGCCGGCGTATCCGGCGCAGCCTCTGCCCGTATTCCAGCAGACGCAACTCCTCGGCGGCGGCGGTCACCAGATTGGCATCCGAGCCGATGCCCCAGGCTCCCTCTTCGCGCCAGTATTCGGCGAACGGAAACAGCCCGTCGCCCAGATCTGCCTCGGTGGTCGGGCAGAGCCCGGCAACGGCACCCGAGGAAGCCAGTAGCGCGCGTTCGCTGTCGCTCAGATGGGTGGCGTGCACCAGGCACCAGCGCGGGCCGAGCGGCACCTGATCGGCCAGCAGCTCCAGCGGTCGCGCCCCGTACACCGCGAGGCATTGCTCGACCTCGCGCGGCTGCTCGGCGAGGTGGATGTGGAGGGGCGCCTGCGGATCGCGGCGGTCGATCTCCGCCACGAAGGCGGGCAGTTGCTCCGGTGCCACCGCCCGCAGCGAATGGGCGGCGGCGGCGATGCGCCGATCGCGATCGTCCCGGAACAGCCGCTCCACCCGGCCGAGAATGTCGCCATAGCTGTCGAGATCGAGCAGGAAGCGGCGCTGGGCGGGGGTCGGCTCCTCCTCGCCCATGCCGGCACGTGCATACCATGTGGGGGCCAGGGTGAGGGCGATGCCGGCCTCCGAAGCGGCCTCGTGCAGGGCCAGGCACATCACCGCCGGGTCCTCGTAGGAGCCGCCTTCCGGCGGCCGGTGCAGATAGTGGAATTCGACGACCGTGGTATAGCCGCCCTTCAGCAGATCGACATAGAGGGCGGCGGCGATGGCCCACAGATCCTCGGGCGTGATGCGCGCGGCCAGCGCGTGCATCTGCCGGCGCCAGCTCCAGAAATCCGCGGCACCGGCGGGCCGGTCCTGGGCGAGGCCGGCCATCGCCCGCTGGAAGGCATGGCCGTGCAGATCGACCATTCCCGGGATCACGTGGCCGGGAAGATGTTCGCCCTCGTCGGCGGCGGCGCCGACGGTCACCTCGCTGATGTTGCCGTCGGGGGCGATGTCGATGGCCACCTGCTCGGCCCAGCCATCCGCGAGAAGTGCGTGTGCGGCGATCAGTCTTGCCATGCTCGTCACTCGACCGTCACGGATTTGGCGAGGTTGCGCGGCTGGTCCACATCGGTCCCCTTGCTGACCGCCGTATAGTAGGCCAGGAGCTGCACCGGAATGGCATAGAGAATGGGCGACACGAAAGGATCGCAGGCCGGCAGCGCGACGCTGCGCCAGCAGCAGGGGGCCAGTTGCCTGCAGCCCTCCGCGTCGGAGAAGAGGATGATGCGGCCGCCACGGGCCGCCACCTCCTGAAGATTGCCGACGGTTTTCTCGAACAGCGCATCCCGCGGCGCCACCACGATCACCGGAACCGTCTCGTCGATCAGGGCGATGGGGCCGTGCTTGAGCTCGCCGGCGGCATAGGCTTCGGCATGGATGTAGCTGATCTCCTTGAGCTTGAGGGCACCTTCCATGGCCACCGCATGGGAGGTTCCCCGGCCGATGTAGAGAACGTCACGGGCATTCGCCAGTTCCTCGGCGATCTCCCGGAACACCCGCTGCTGCTGCAGGATCTGGAGCACCCGCGCCGGCACCTCGTCGAGGGCGCGGGTCAGGTCCGCCTCCCGCTCCGGCGTCAGGCGGCCGCGCGCGCGTGCGGCACCGATCGCCAGACAGGCGAGGGTGGCGAGCTGGGTGGTGAAGGCCTTGGTGGAGGCGACCCCGATTTCCGGGCCGGCCAGGGTGCGCAGGATCGAATCGGCCTCCCGTGCGAGGCTGCTCTCCGGGACATTGACGATGGCCAGGCTGGGGTGACCCCGCTGTTTCATGTAGCGCAGCGCCGCCAGGGTATCGGCGGTTTCTCCCGACTGCGAGACGAAGATGCCGGCCTGCCCCGGCTGCAGCACCGGCGCGCGATAGCGGAACTCGGAGCCGATATCCCAGTCCACCGCCAGCCCGGCCAAGCCCTCGAACCAGTATTTGGCGACCAGACAGGCATAGGAGGCGGTACCGCAGGCCACCGCCGCGAGACGCGGCACCGTGTCGAGGGCGAAGGGCAGCTCCGGCAGGCTGATGCGGTGATCACCGGGATCGGCGAAGGCCCGCAGCGTGTCGCCGAGCACCGAGGGCTGCTCGAAGATCTCCTTTTCCATGAAATGGCGATGATTGCCCTTGCCGATCATCGCCCCGGAAAGGGCGGTGCGGATGATCGGGCGCTCGACGGGCCGGCCCGCAGCATCGAGAATGTGTGCGCCTTCGCGGTCGAGAATCGCGAAGTCCCCCTCCTCCAGGTACTGGATGCGCTCGGTCAGCGGGGCCAGGGCCAGGGCGTCCGACCCCACATACATCTCGCCCTCGCCATAGCCGATGGCGAGCGGGCTGCCGCGGCGGGCGACCAGAAGGAATTGCTGCGCCCCGGCGAACAGCATCGCCAGAGCGAAGGCACCCTCCAGCCGATGCACGGCCCGCCGGGCGGCCTCCACCGGCTCGGCACCCGAGGCCAGGTAATGCGCCACCAGATGCGGCACCACCTCGGTGTCGGTCTCGGTCTCGAAGCGGCGGCCGGCGGCTTCCAGCTCGGCCCGCAGCTTCTGGAAGTTCTCGATGATGCCGTTGTGGACCACCGCCACGCCGCCGCTCAGATGGGGATGGGCGTTGCTGCGCGTGGCCCGCCCGTGGGTGGCCCAGCGGGTGTGGCCGATGCCGATGGTGCCCCGCAGCGGCTCGGCAGCGAGTTCGCGCGCCAGATTGTCGAGCTTGCCGGCCGCCCGCCGCCGTTCGATGCGTCCGTCGACGAGGGTGGCGATGCCGGCGCTGTCATAGCCCCGATATTCGAGGCGGCGAAGGGCCTCCAGCAGGAGCGGGGCCGCCTCCTCGACGCCGATGATACCGACAATTCCGCACACGATCCTGCTCCGATGCGCAAGCAGCTACGCCATGAATATAGGGCAACCTGCCCCAGTCGCCGGCTGTTTCGCAAGGGGCGCGCATCCCGGGCGGGGCGCTGTCTTGTACGGCCGACGCCAAGACGCCGGTCCCGCGGGGGACCGGCGTCGCGATCGGTGGGCGCTGGCGGCGCTCAGTGGAGGCGGGACCAGACCTTGCGCTTGTAGGCGTAGAAGATACCGGTCATGACCAGCACGAACAGCATGAACTTGAGCCCCAGGCCCTTACGTTCCTCGAGCTCGGGCTCCGCCAGCCAGGAAAGAAACTGGGTGACGTCGGAGGCCATCTGCTCGGTGGTGGCCGGGGTTCCGTCCGGATATTCCACCAGATCGTCCGAGAGCGGCGGCGGCATCGCGATCCACCCGCCCGGGAAGTACCGGTTGTAGAAGGCACCGGGCAGCCCTTCCTCGCCCTCGGGCGGCTCGCCGTAGCCGGTCAGCAGGGCGTAGAGATAGTCGGCGCCCTGTTCGCGGGCCTTGACGATCAGCGAGAGATCGGGCGGAAGGGCGCCGCCGTTGGCGGCCCGGGCCGCCTGCGGATTGGGGAAGGGCGGCGGAAACACGTCGAACGGTTTGGCCGGCCGCTCGTACATCTCGCCATCGTCGTTGGGACCGTCGATGACCGTGTACTCGCTGGCCAGAGCCTTGATGGTCTCCCCGTCGAGCCCGATCCCGGCCAGATCGCGGAAGCGCAGATACTTCACGGAATGGCAGCTCGCGCAGACCTCCTTGAACACCTGGAAGCCACGCTGCAGGGCGGCCCGGTCGAAGCTGCCGAAGATACCGTCCTGCGGCCAGTCGCGCTTTTCGGGATGGGCCCCTTCGGCGGCCGCGGCGAGGCCCGCCGAACCGGCGAGAAAGAGGCTCGCGAGGGAGGCGATCATGAGCTTACGCATCGCTTCTCTCCCTCATTTCGCCGGTTGCGGCCGGGTGCCCGCGAGGGCCGGCTCGCTGAGGCTGGTCGGCAGTGGCAGCGGTCGCTCGATCTTGCCGAGGACCGGCATGAGCACCAGGAAGTGCAGGAAGTAGTAAAGCGTGCCGAGCTGCGCCGCCACCAGGTACCATCCCTCCGGCGGGTTGGCGCCGGCCCAGCCCAGCACCAGCACATCGATCACCAGCAGCCAGAACACCCATTTGTAGATCGGCCGGAAGCGCGCGCTGCGGACCTTGGAGGTATCCAGCCAGGGCACCACCAGCAGCACCGCGATCGAGCCGAACATGGCGATCACCCCGCCCAGCTTGGCCGGTATGATCCACAGGAAGTCGAAGTTGATGGCCCGCAGGATGGCGTAGAAGGGCAGGAAGTACCATTCGGGCACGATATGGGTGGGCGTCTGCAGCGGGTTGGCGGGGATGAAATTGGTCGGCGAGATGAAGGCGGTCGGCCGGTAGAAGACGAAATAGCCGTACAGCAGAAGGAACACGCACAGGCCGAACACATCCTTGACGGTGTAGTAGGGGTGGAAGGGGATCTTGTCCTTCTTGGACAGATCGATCCCCAGCGGGTTGTTCGAGCCGAACTGGTGCAACGCGATCATGTGCAGGAAGACGACCGCGAAGATCACGAAGGGCAGCAGATAATGCAGCGAGAAGAAGCGCTGCAGCGTCGGGTTGGCCACCGTAAAGCCGCCCCACAGCCAGGTGACCAGCGGATCGCCGACCAGCGGGATCGCCGAGAACAGGTTGGTGATCACCGTCGCCGCCCAGTAGCTCATGTTG
>CAYYZI010000035.1:0-11962 GCA_964475675.1 uncultured Geminicoccaceae bacterium | reverse complement strand
GAGGACGGTCGGGGCGAGCGCTTCCACGGGGCCGTTCCAGCGACCGGCGGCCCAGGCCGCGTCACCGCGCAGCCGGTCGGTGGCCACCAGACAGCCGAGGCGCACCGGCCAGCCGGCGGCGCACAGGCGCCGGGCGACGACGAAGCCGTCCCCACCATTGTTGCCGGGCCCGCAGAGAACGGCCACCGGGCAGGGCGCGAAGCGGGCGGTGATCGCCCGGGTCACCGCCCGTCCGGCATTCTCCATGAGCACCGGCCCCGGCGTGCCGGCGGCGATCGCTGCCGCATCGACGCGGGCCATGACGGCGGGCGGCAGGAGAACGGGATCGTCGACCGGCATGGGTGGCTCCAGGACTGTCGGCCGCGATGGAACCGGCAAAGGGGGCTGCGGGCAAGAGAGCGGGCCCGAAACGAGTTTCGCCGGACCACCATCCGGGACGGCGATGGGCCCCGGCGCGCCGCGGCCCGGACGTTCCTGCGCCGCCAAACTGGTGCCGCAGGAGGGACTCGAACCCCCGACCCGCGCATTACGAATGCGCTGCTCTACCGACTGAGCTACTGCGGCACGCGGCTGCTCTTAATACATGGCGCGAGGGCGAAGCAAGGGCAATGCAACCGCGGATTCAGGCGGCGTCGGCCGGGGCTGCGGGTTTGCCCGCTTTCTGGCCGTCGGCGCGTTCGCCCTCGGCTGCTCGTGTGGCGGGGCTCTCCTCGGCTTCGCCTCCGGCCTCGACCGTGCGCGGCCCGGACGGTTGTTCGGGTGGCAGCTTCGCCTGCTCGGCGCCGCCCCCTTCGGAAGTGGCGGAAGGCGTCGGCGCGCCCTCCCCGGCATGGGCGAGGAAGGTCGTGGGCGTGCGGCCGCTTTCCAGTGCCGCCAGCTTGGCGGGCACGTCCCACTGCACCGCATCGAAACGTCCGCTGACGCCGAAGGGCTGCCATTCGGGTAGCACCTCTCCGGTGTCTTCGCACACCCAGGCCTTGTCGGCGGGGGCGTCGAAGGCCCGGGCCAGCCATTCCTGCACCTTGGCCTCGGAGCCGCCGCTGCGCCGCTCGAGTTCCGCCAGCAGGCGATAGACACGGGCGGTGGCTCCGAGTTCCCGCGCCCGGGCCAGCGATTGCCGGGCGGCCTCGAAATCTCCGGCCGCCATCTGCGCCTCGGCGAGCGCGATATAGGAAAGCGGATCGAAGGGCTGCAGGCTGCGCAGGCGCTCCACCCGCCGCAGCCGCTCGGCCGGATCCTTCGGATCGCCGAGCTCCAGATAGGCTGCGAGCAGGTCGGGATGTGGCTCCAGCCGCCAGGCGTTCTCGAGAATCCGGCGGGCCAGGCGGAAGCGGCCCATGCGAGCGGCGATGCGACTCGCCTCGACCGCCGCCGGCGCGAAACCCGGATTGAGCTTGACCGCTCGCCGCGCATGCCGCAGCGCCTCGTCGAAACGTTCCGCCGCCACCGCCTTGCGGGCCAGCATGAGATGCAGGATGGCCCGTCGCCGCCGGGCCTGCTCCGGAGTGATGAGCTTGAGATCGGCGAGCTGGTTGAGGATCACCAGCGCTTCCTCCCATTGTTCGGCCCGGGTCAGCAGGTCGAACAGGGTACTCACCACCCAGGGAGTGCTGGGGCTGCGGCGGTGGGCCTTTTTCGCCAGATCCAGCGCGGTCGCGTAATCGCCGTCCTTCATCGCATGGGCCAGCAGGCCGCGCAGACCGAGGAGCTCGGTGTCGGGGTTGCGGAGCATGGAGCGGAAACGGCGGATGGCCTCGGTCTCGTCGCCCTGGAGCTGGGCCGTCTGGGCCTCCAGCAGGAGCAACGCCGGGACACTGTCGTCGAGCAGCTTTTCGGCCCGCCGCACATAGTGGCGAGCACTCGTGACATCACCCGCGGCGGCCGCCACCAGACCGGCGGTGAGCGCCGAATAGCCCCGGGCCAGACGACGCTGGGCCCGCCGCTCGCGCAGCCGGCGCGGCAGACCGAACAGCCATCGCAGCAGCTCTACCAGAAGTACCGCCGCCGCTGCGACCAGCAGCACGGCGAGCAGCAGCAGGCCGACGCTGGTCTGGATCTCGACATCCAGCCAGGCGATGGCGACCTGTCCCGGATGATCGGCGAGCCAAGCCGCGACCGGCGCGGCAACCAGGGCAATGACGACGAAGAGGATGAGTTTGCGCATGATCTATCCGGGCCCGGATCAGCTCTTGGATTGCGTGTCGACGAGCAGACGGCGGACATACCTGTCGAGTTCGGCGATCGCCGCCAGCGCCGCCAGCCGTGCTTCTGCCAGCTCCACCCACTCGCGGGCTGCCGCATTGCCGGCTTCGACCAGCGGCTCGAGCGCCGCCACGGCGTCGGCGAGGCGTCCATCCGCAAGTGCGTTGCGCGCCCGATCGACCGCCGCCGCAGCGGGATCGAGGGCTTCGCCCCGGCGCCGGATGGTGACCAGCGCCTCGAGATTGCTGCGGGTCTTTTCCAGCACCGAATTGCCGCCGGTGGCGCGACCGCGCATGGCCGGCGCGAGGGCGGCGAAGCGCTCGCGCAGCCGGGCGAGAGTGGGAACCCCGGTCTCGGCATAGGGCTCGAGCTTCGCCACCAGGGCCTGCAGCTTCCGGTCGTCGCCGGCCAGCGCCGCGATGTCGGCCAGCGGTTGGGCCAGGCTGCCGCCCTGGATGGTGGCCAGCGACAGGCTGTTGGCGGCGAGCACCAGCCCCACCGCCCGCTGTCTCGCACTGCGCAGGGCGGCGAGCTGGGCCTCGAGGCTGGCGGCCCGCTCGGCCAGACTTTCGGTGCTGCGGTCGAGCTTGCCGAGGCTCTCGCCGAAGGCGGTGAGCTGGCGATCGAAGGCGGCGAGCTTGCCGTCCAGCGTCTGGAGAGTGCCGGCCACCCGGCTCAGGCGCTGGTCCAGGCCGCCCACCGTGCTCGCCAGATCCTCGCGCGCCTTGCGCAGCCCGTCCTGGAGCGCCGCGATGCGGGCGAGCAGGGTCTCGCGATCGGCTTCGAGCCGGGCCAGCGTCTCCTTGAGTCCGCCCAGTTCGTTGGCCAGCCGCTGCTCGAGCTTGGCGAGCGCCGCCCGCAGCTCCCGGTCGCGCGCTTCGAGCGCGTCGAGCCGCTCGCGCAGCGCATCGGCCGCGGGGCCTGCCGTCTGTCCGCCGGCGGGCAGCGCGCCGGCCAATTTCTCGATCCGCGTTTCGAGGGCGGCGAGACGATCACCGAGCGCACCGACGGTCTCGAGGTCGGGCTGGATTTCCGCGAGCCGCTGCTCGAGCGCAGCCAGGCGTTCGGCACGCCCGGCCACCTCGCCGGCGAGGTCGTCGAGACGTTCCGGCAGCGCCTCGAGGGGCGCCAGCCGCCCGCCCAGCGCGGCGACCTGCCCGGCCAGCTCCTCGAGCCGACCGCCGAGATTGCGGCTGCTCTCCTCCACGGCGGCGAGCCGCCCGGGGATCTCGCTTTCGAGCTTGTCGAGACGCGTACCGACGGCCTCGATCCGGCTCACCAGCCGCGCATCGGGCGGGCCCGGCGGGGCCATGTAGAGGACGATCAGGGCGACCACCGCACCGCCCACCAGCCCGGCCAGCAGCGGCAGCTGCCAGCCCGGTCCCGAAGGTGGCGGTGGGCTGCCGCCGCTACCGGCCGGAGCGGGCTCGGGGGATGCGGTCTCGGCAGCGGGAGCCGGTTCGCCCGGAGCCGTGGACGCGGTGGTCTTGCCGGCCGTGGAGTCCGTCACCGGACGACCGCTGTCGCCGGTCCCGGCGGCGCTCCCGACGGCCGGCACGGTCTCCTTTTGCCCGGCAGGCGCGTCTTTCGGGGGGGTGGCGTCGGCCTTGGGTTTGCGGGTCGACGATGATGGCCGCGAGCCCTGCGACCCGCTCTGCCGCCCTCCTCCGCCGGATCCGCCAGCGCTCCCAGACTGTCGGCTGCGCGCCATTCCCGTACCGTCCTTCCGTTGGGTGATTTGCGGTATCTTGCAGGTGCCCGACAGGCCGCTTCCGCGGTCGGCCGGATCGGAACCGAAGCGCTAGCAGGTGGGCATATGCGCTTCAAGGCAGTCCAGCAGCGCCGTATGGTCGCGCTCCCGGGCGACGACGATCTCGAGCGAGGAAAGGTCGGTCACCTCTTCCGCCACCGCCTCGCTCAGACAGACGCAGAGCACCCCCTCGAGCCCGGCCTCGAGGCCGCCATCGCGCACCAGCCTCGCGAAGGTGGCGGCGGTACGTGGCGAATAGAGCAGCACGGCACCGACCGCGCGGCGGCTCAGCGCATGCCTGGTGCGGGAGCCGATCTCCTCGCGCGGAGCGGTCTCGTAGACCACCACCCGCTCGTAGCTGAAGCCTTCCCGTTCGAGTTCGCCGGCGATGTCGCCGCGTACCTCGCGACCGCTCAGATGCAGCAGTTTGCCGCCCCGCGGATCGAGCTCCTCGACCACCCGCTCGACCAGCGATTGCCAGTCGCCGCGCGCCGCCCGCACATCGGTCGCCCCGCGCTGGCGCACCGCCCGCGCGGTGCCGCGTCCGACCGCATAGACCGGCAGCCCGGCCAGCTCCCGGCCGAGGGCGTAGACGGCGTTGGCGCTGGTCAACAGAACCGCCTGCAGGCTTTCCGGCTGCGGCAGCGAAAAAGGGACGCGACGGGTCTCGAACACCGGATCCACCAATGTCAGATAGCCGCGCTCACGCAGTTCCCGCGCCGTCTGCTCGCCCTGTTCGCGAGCCCGGGTGATCAGGATCCAGCGCTTGCGTGCCCGACTTTCCATCATCGGCAGTCCTCGACCTCTACCCGCCACCTTCGCCCGAGCCACCGTACCGGGATGCCCCGGAACGCAGCATGCACGCCGCTTCCCGGGCCAGGATCGGTGCCGCCCCGGCCTCGCCCCGCAGCTGCACCCTCTGCAAACAGCCGCCGTCCGGCTCGGCCAGCAGCCCCCGGAACCGCACGGACCCGTCCGTCAGCTCGCAGAGGGCTGCGATCGGCGTCCGGCAGGATCCGTCGAGTGCGGCGAGAAACACCCGCTCGGCCTCGATGCACAGCCGTGTATCGAGATGGTCGATCCGGGCGAGAAAGTCGAGGGTAGGATCGTCCCCGCTTCGCGCCTCGATGCCGATCGCCCCCTGAGCCACCGCCGGCAGCATCTCCTCGGCATCCAGAAGGCGGGTCGCCTCCTGCAGGAGGCCGAGACGCTGCAGCCCGGCAGCGGCCAGGAAGGTCGCCGCGATCTCGCCGCTCTTCACCTTGCGCAAGCGGGTCTGGACGTTGCCACGCAGGTTGACGATGCGAAGATCGGGGCGCAGCGCCCGGACCTGGGCGGCACGGCGCAGGGAGGCGGTGCCGATCACCGCGCCCGGCGGCAGTTCGGCGAGGTCGGTGTCGGCTGGGCCGATCATCGCATCGCGCGGATCCGCCCGCGGCAGGCAGGCGGCGATCTCGAGACCGGCCGGCAGCTCGGTCGGCATGTCCTTCATCGAATGCACGGCGATATCGATGGTCCGGGCCAGCAGGGCCTCCTCGATTTCCTTGGTGAACAGGCCCTTGCCGCCGATCTCGGTGAGCGGCCGGTCGACGAAACGGTCGCCCGAGGTGCGGATGACCCGGACCGCGACGGCACCGGGCTCGGCCAGCTCGGGGCAGGCCGCGGCGAGGGCGCTGCGCACCAGCTCGGCCTGGGCGAGGGCCAAGGGCGAGCCGCGCGTGCCGATGGTCAATCTGGCGGACGACTTCACGCGAAAGGTTCCCGTTCCATATGGTGGGGCGGCTTGTAGCAGAGGTGAAAGCTGGTGACGACAGCGGCGAAGGCGCGCGTGCTCGGAATCGAGACGAGCTGTGACGAGACCGCCGCCGCGGTGCTGTGCGGCGATCGGACGGTGCTGGCGGAGGCGGTGTTCTCGCAGCTCGATGTGCATGCGCTCTATGGCGGCGTGGTGCCCGAGATCGCGGCCCGCGCCCATGTGCAGAAGCTCGATCGGATGATCGCTTCGGTGATGGCCGAGGCCTCGCTGGCCTTTGCCGATCTCGACGGTATCGCGGTCACCGCCGGTCCCGGACTCGCCGGCGGGCTGCTGGTCGGGGTGACCACCGCCCAGGCGCTGGCGGCGGTCCATCGGCTGCCGCTCTATGCCGTCAATCATCTCGAGGCCCACGCCCTGACCGCACGGCTCACCCACGGCGTCGCCTTTCCCTATCTGCTGCTGCTGATCTCCGGCGGGCACTGTCAGCTGCTGGTGGTCGAAGGGGTCGACCGCTATCGCCGGCTGGGTACCACCATCGACGATGCGGTGGGCGAGGCCTTCGACAAGGTCGCCAAGATGCTGGGCCTCGGATATCCCGGCGGGCCGGCGGTCGAGTTGCGGGCCCGCGACGGCGACCCCGGGCGCTTTGCGCTGCCGCGGCCGCTGCTGGGCCAGCCCGGCTGCCACTTTTCCTTTTCGGGGCTGAAGACGGCGGTGCGCCGACGGATCCTCGAGCTCGGCCGGGAAGCGGCCGGAGACCGGACCATCGCCGATCTCTGTGCCAGCTTCCAGGCGGCGGTGCGCGAGGTGCTGGCCGATCGCACCCGGCGGGCGATGCGGCTGTTCCGCGAAGCCTACGAGGCCGCCCCGGTGCTGGTGGTGGCCGGCGGGGTGGCCGCCAACCGGGCGGTACGCAGCGCGCTCGAGGAGCTGGCGATGGCCGAGGGCTTCTCGCTGCTGCTGCCGCCGCTGCATCTGTGTGGCGACAATGCGGTGATGGTCGCCTGGACGGGCCTCGAATATCTGGCGGCGGGGCGGCCGGCGGCGGCCATCGCCGATGTCCGGGTACGCGCCCGCTGGCCGCTCGATCCCGCAGCCGAGCCGGCGCCGGGTGGCGGCGTCAAGGCCTGATCAGGCGGCCTGGCTGCGTTCCGCGCGCGGCGTGCGGCCGTACATCTGGCGGTAGCAGGTCGAGAAATGGGAGGCCGAAACGAAGCCGCAGGCGCAGGCGATGTTCATGATCGGCATGTCGGTCTGGTAGAGCAGGTGGCGCGCACGTTCCAGCCGCAACTCGAGATAGTACTGCGCCGGCGTGCGCCCGAGATGCTTGCGGAACAGGCGCTCGAGTTGGCGCCGCGAGAGGCCGATGTAGCGGGCCAGCATTTCCTGGCTCAGCGGCTCCTCGATGTTCGCCTCCATCAGCTCGATGGCGGTGATCAGCTTGGGATGGTGCACGCCGACCCGCACCCGGATCGGCATGCGCTGGCGGTCGCGCGGGCCGCGGATGCGGTCCAGCATGCATTGTTCGGAAACCTTGGTGGCCAGACGCTCGCCGTGCTGCATGGAGATCCGATACAGCATCATGTCGAGGGCCGAGGTGCCGCCCGAACAGGTGAAGCGGTTGCGGTCGAACTCGAACAGATTGCCGGCGACGTCGATATCCGGGAAGGCCTCGATGAAGCCGGGCAGGTTCTCCCAGTGGATGGTGCAGCGATGATCGGTCAGCAGGCCGGCGCGGGCGAGGATGTGGGCGCCGGTACACAGCGCGCCGACCTCGGCACCGTGGCGGTCGACCCGCCGCAGCCAGGCCAGCACCTCGCGATCGGCGTAGCGCTCCGCGCCGATGCCGCTGCACAGCACCACCGTGGGCGGCGGCGCGGTGTCGATCTGCAGCCGCTGCATCGGCATGTCGGCCTCGATGGCGACGGCGTTGCTGGCCCGCACCGGAGCCCCGTCCCGGGACAGGATCACCCAGCGATAGAGGCTGCGGCCCGACACCCGGTTGGCGATCCGCAGCGGTTCGATGGCGCTGGTGAAGGCGAGCATGGAGAAATCCGGCACCAGCAGAAAGGCCACCGTCTCGGGCGTTTCCGAGGATCGCCCGTCGCCTTCCGCCCGGTCGCGGAACGCATCACCCGAAAGCATGACCGTCATCGCCGGCCTCTTTCCCTCTCGCCTGTCGCAGAAATATCACATGCGGGGAAGGCGAGGCAAAGAGGAAAGTTGAAGTGCCGTTTTTTCCCGGAGGTTTAGCCGCCTGCGGCATGGCGAAGAAACAGGTCGCGGGAAGGCAAGCGCGCGGCCCGGCTTGCGTTAACAGCCTGTGCGGCGGACAAGGGGGCCGAGGGGTATCACTGTCGGGGAGGGGCGCGTGCGCCGCTATTCGATCTTCACCCTGGCGCGCAATGCGCTGACCGGGCACCGCAACTGGCCGCGCGCCTGGCGCAGCCCGGAGCCGCGGCCACGCTACGAGGTGGTGATCATCGGCGGCGGTGGGCACGGTCTGGCCACCGCCTACTATCTCGCCCGCGAGCACGGCATCCGTGACGTGGCGGTGCTGGAGAAAGGCTGGCTGGGCGGCGGCAATACCGGCCGCAATACCACCATCATCCGCTCCAACTACCTGCACGACGAAAGCGCCGCCCTCTACGATCACGCCCTGAAGCTCTGGGCCGGCCTGTCCCGCGAGCTCAACTTCAACGTCATGTACAGCGATCGCGGCGTGATGATGCTGGCCCACAACACGCACGACGTGCAGATCTTCAAGCGCCACATCTACGCCAACCGCCTCAACGGCATCGACAACGAATGGCTCACCCCCGAGGAGGCCCGGGCCTACTGTCCGCCGCTGTCGATCGATCGCGGCGCCCGCTACCCGGTCATGGGTGCGGCCCTGCAGCGGCGCGGCGGGGTCGCCCGTCACGATGCCGTGGCCTGGGGCTATGCCCGGGCCGCCGACGCGCTCGGGGTGGACATCATCCAGAACTGCGAGGTGACGGCGATCCGCCGCAAGGGGGACCGGGTGGTCGCCCTTGAGACGACGCGCGGAACCATCGAAACCGGTAAGGTGGGCATCGTCGTCGCCGGCCATTCGAGCGTATTGGCGGAGATGGCCGGTCTGCGCCTGCCGATCGAGAGCTATCCTCTGCAGGCGCTGGTTTCCGAGCCGGTCAAGCCGGTCTTTCCCTGTGTGGTGATGTCCAACACCGTGCATGCCTACATCAGCCAGTCCGACAAGGGCGATCTGGTGATCGGCGCCGGCACCGATCAGTACGTTTCCTACAGCCAGCGGGGCGGCATCCAGATCATCGAGCACACGCTCGAGGCGATCCTCGAGCTGTTTCCGATCTTCTCCCGCATGCGGATGATGCGCCAATGGGGCGGCATCGTCGATGTCACGCCGGACCGCTCGCCGATCCTCGGCAAGACGCCGCTCGCCAATCTCTATCTCAACTGCGGCTGGGGCACGGGCGGCTTCAAGGCGACCCCGGGATCCGGCCATCTCTTCGCCTGGACCATCGCCCGCGACGAGCCGCATCCGATCAACGCCCCCTTCGCGCTCGACCGCTTCGTCAGCGGCCGGCTGATCGACGAGGCGGCGGCCGCCGCCGTCGCCCACTGAGCCCGCCGCGCCAGGGAGAACGCCATGCTCCGGATCCCCTGTCCCTTCTGCGGCCCGCGGGCGGAAATCGAGTTCCGCTGCGGCGGCGAAGCCCATATCCGCCGCCCGCCCGATCCCGATGCCCTGAGCGATGCCGAATGGGCGGAGTACCTGTTCCTGCGCAGGAACCCGAAGGGCATCCATTGCGAGCGCTGGTTCCACGCCCATGGCTGCCAGCGCTGGTTCAACCTCGCCCGCCACACGGTGAGCGACCGCATTCTCGCCGTATATCCGATGGGTTCCGAGCCGCCGGTCGACCTCCTCCCGGCTGCGGGAGAATGAGATGATGCGCGGCAGCTCCGCGAGACTGGAGAAAGGGGGGCGCATCGACCGGGCCACGCCGCTGCGCTTTCGCTTCGACGGCAGGGAATACATCGGATACGCGGGCGATACGCTGGCCTCGGCATTGCTGGCCAACGGCATCCACCTGGTGGCGCGAAGCTTCAAATACCATCGCCCGCGCGGCATCCTCAGCGCCGGCGCCGAGGAGCCCAACGCCCTCGTCCGCATCGAGCGCGGCGGCGGACGCAGCGATCCCAACGCCCGGGCCACCACCACGCCGCTGTTCAACGATCTCGATGCCTTGCCGCAGAACTGCTGGCCGGGGCTCGGTCTCGATCTGCAGGCGGTGAACAGCCTGCTCGCCCCGCTTTTTCCCGCCGGCTTCTACTACAAGACCTTCATGTGGCCGCGCTCGTTGTGGAAGCGGCTCTACGAACCGGCCATCCGGGCGGCGGCGGGGCTGGGCGAGGCGCCGCGCGAACCGGATCCGGATCGCTACCTGCACCGCTTCGCCCATTGCGATGTGCTGGTCGCCGGCGGCGGTCCGGCCGGCATCGCCGCAGCGCTGGCCGCCAGCCGCGCCGGCGCCCGCGTCATCCTCGCCGAGGAGCAGACCGAGTTCGGCGGTTGGCTCCTGGGCGAAGGCGCGGTTCGGACAAGGATCGACGGCGAGGCGCCGGCCGTCTGGCTGGCGGCAGCGCTGGCCGAGCTGCGGGCAGCCGGCAACTGCCGCCTGCTGCCCCGCACCAGCGTATTCGGCTGCTACGATCACAATCTGGTGGGGCTGCTCGAAGACGTCGCCGATCACCGGATCGCCCCCGCCGAAGGCCAGCCCCGCCAGCGCCTGTGGAAGGTGCGCGCCGCCGAAGTGGTGATCGCCACCGGCATGCTCGAACGTCCGCTGGTATTTCCCGCCAACGACCGGCCAGGGATCATGCTGGCCGGTGCCGCGGCGACCTATCTGCACCGCTATGCGGTGCTGCCGGGCCGCCGGATCGTGATCGTCACCAACAATGACAGTGTCTACGGGCTCGCCGCCGATCTCGCCGAGGCGGGCGCCCGGGTGACCGTGGCCGACAGCCGGCGGCAGATCCCGGAGCCGATCACGGCGGCCGCCCGCGCGCGCGGCGTCGAATTGCTCGCCGGAAGCTATCCCGCGGGCAGCGAAGGCCGTCGCCATGTTCGCCAGATTCATCTCCGCGCCCGCGATGCGGGAACCACGCTGCCGGTGCCCCGGGCCTGCGATCTGGTTCTCATGTCGGGCGGCTGGAACCCCAATCTCGCCCTGTTCGCGCAGGCCCGCGGTCGCCTGCGCTGGGACGGGGATCTGGCCGCCTTTCTGCCCGATCGGGCGCACTGGCCGATGCGCTGCGCCGGCGGCGCCAACGGCATGCGCAGCCTCGCCGAGGCGATCGCCGACGGCTTCCGGGCCGGGGTCGAGGCGGCGGCGGGTGCGGGCTTCGATGTCCCGGCGCCGGAGCGGCCGGCGGTGGAGGAGGGGCCGGCCTGGACCATCGAGCCCCTCTGGTGCGTGCCCGGCTGCAGCGAGCGGGAACGGGGCAAGGCCTTCGTCGATTTCCAGCACGACGTTACGGCCCGCGATCTCGGGCTGGCGCTGCGCGAAGGCTACGAATCGATCGAACACGTCAAGCGCTACACCACCACCGGCATGGCCACCGATCAGGGCAAGCTCGGCAATCTCAACGCGCTGGGCATCGTCGCCGGCGAACAGGGTCTGCCGCTGGCGGCGGTGGGCGTGACCACCTTCCGCCAGCCCTGGACGCCGGTGCCGTTCGGCGCCCTGGTCGGCGCCCATCGCGGCGCCCTCTTCGATCCCGTGCGGCGGACGCCGATGCACGGCTGGGCGGAACAGGCGGGCGCGGTGTTCGAGGATGTCGGCCAGTGGAAGCGCGCATGGTATTTTCCGAGGGCCGGCGAGGACATGCACGCCGCGGTCCAGCGCGAGGCCCGGGCGGTGCGGCAGAGCTGCGGCATGCTCGATGCCACCACCCTCGGCAAGATCGACATCCGGGGGCCGGATGCCGCCGAGTTCCTGAACCGCATCTACACGAACGCCTGGTCGAAGCTGCCCGTGGGTTCCTGCCGCTACGGGCTGATGCTCGGCGAGGACGGCATGGTCTTCGACGATGGTGTGACCGCGCGGCTGGGCGAACAGCATTTCCACATGACGACGACCACCGGCGGCGCCGCCCGCGTACTGGCCTGGCTGGAAAACTGGCTGCAGACCGAATGGCCGGAGCTGCGTGTCTGGTGCACCTCGGTCACCGAGCAATGGGCGACCATGACCGTG
>CAYYZI010000034.1:0-11997 GCA_964475675.1 uncultured Geminicoccaceae bacterium | reverse complement strand
ATCCGTTCCTGGCCCGTCAGGTTGGCGATCTCGCCGGTGATCCGCAGAATCGGCACGCCGTTTTCCTCGAGTCGCTCGGACTCGAGATCCCGCAGTTCGAGGCCCAGCGCCATGCTCACCGGCAGGCCCAGCTGCCGGTACAGTGCGGCGGCCTGCGGCCAGGCGGCGACGATCTCGTTGCGTCCCAGCACCATCGCCGCCACCAGCAGGATCACCAGCACCACCAGCAGCCAGCCGAGGATGGTGCCCGCACCGGGCCGTCCGGCCGCGGCCGTGGCCGCCGACCCCTCTCCGGCGGCTGCTTCCAGCGGCGAGCTCTCGGGCAGCGGCGGCGGTTCGAGCTCCTCGGCCGGTGGCTCGGCGAACCAGCGATGCCCGCATTGCGAGCAGCGCACCATCTTGCCTCGGGGGGCCAGTGCCTCGGGATCGATCTTGAACCGGGTCTGGCAGTTCGGGCAGGTGATGATCATCGGCGCCGGAGATCCTCAGCAGGGCCGGGAGGATTTCGCCTCGAGGTTGATCGAACCCTGGACGACCAATCCGATTTGTGCAAGTCTGTCCACGCTCTCGCCATTCTCGAGGTCCCCTTGGCGCCGCAAGAGACGGTCATTCTCCGGCTGCGGTCGGTCAGCATGCGCTACGCTGCTGGTAGCGAGGTTCTGCACGATATCGATCTGACGCTCAAGGCGGCGAGCTTCCATTTTCTGGTCGGCCCGAGCGGCGCGGGCAAGACCTCGCTGCTGCGGGTGATCAGCCTGTCGGCGCCGATCAGCCGGGGTTCGATCACCCTGTTCGGCCGCGACGTCGCCCGGCTCGATGCGACCGAGCTGGCCCGCATGCGCCGGCGCATCGGCGTCGTCTTCCAGGATTTCCGGCTGCTCGACCATCTGACCGCCTTCGACAATGTGGCGCTGCCGCTGCGCGTCAACCGGGTGGAAGAGGAGACCATCGCCCGGCTGGTCTCCGATCTCATGGGCTGGATCGGTCTCGGCGACCTCATGGAGTTGCCGCCGCCGCGCCTGTCGGCGGGTGAGTGTCAGCTGGTGGCCATCGCCCGCGCCGTGATCACCCGTCCCCGCCTGCTGCTGGCCGACGAGCCGCTGAGCAACCTCGATGCCCGGCGCGCCGAGCGCCTGATGTATCTGTTCACGGCACTCAACCGGCAGGGCACCGCGGTGCTGCTGGCGACCCACAGCAACGATCTGCTGCAGCGGCATCGTTTCGCCATTCTCGAGATGGCCGGAGGGCGGCTCAAGAGCGGCACCCTGTCCTGTCCACTGGCCGCGGCCGACTGAAGGGAAGGGTGGTATGAAGGACATCGACCTCGATCTGCCCCTGGCCGAGCATGGCGTCAGCCGCTTCCTGCAGTGGATCGTCGCGGCGGCGACTTGTCTCGCGGTACTGGCACTGGCGGTGGCTGCCCTCGCCGATGCCATGGTGCGCCGCACCGCATTGCAGCCGGTGGTGCTGACCGTGGCATTGCCGGCCGGGACCGGGACCGAGGCGCTGGAGGCGACGGTGGCTCTGCTCGAGCGGAGCGAGGGGGTGGCCTTCGCCGAGCCGGTGACCGAGGAGGAGCTGGCCCAGCTCGTCGAGCCCTGGCTGGGCGAGGCCGGTGCGGCGGGTGCGCTGGCGATGCCCCGCCTGATCGACGTCACCTTCAATCCCGGCTTTTCGCCGGACGTGGCGGCGCTGGCGGCGCGGCTGCAGGAGGCGATGCCGGGAGCCATGCTCGGCGAGAGCGGCGGCACCGAGCTGCGCAAGGCGGAGACGGCACGCAGCCTGCGTCTGCTCGCCCTGATCGCCGCCCTGCTGTTCGCGGCGCTGGGCGTGCTGGCGGCCGCCGCCGTCACCCGCGTCAGCCTCGCCTCCCACGCCGAGGCGGTCGATCTGCTGCGCCTGATGGGAGCGGTCGATCGCTATGTCGCACGCCAGTTCGAGGATTATGCACTGCGCTGCGGGCTGCGCGGCGGTCTGGCCGGCTTCGCCGCCGGCGTCCTGGTCTTCGTGGCCAGCATCGAGCTCGGTCGCCGCTACGGCTTCGCCCCGTTCGAGGGGCTGGCGCTGCGGCCGCTCGACTGGGTGCTGCTGGCAATGGTGCCGGTGGTCATCCTCCTGCTGGTGGCGCTGGTGGTGCGGCTGGTGGTGGGCCGGAGACTCGCCCGACCCGTTTAGCTCTTGCGCGGCACCCGGCTTGCGTCTTTGCTGTCCGGCATCGACGGTCTCGAAAGGAATGCGGCGCATGCAGGTGCATGCCGGCCAGCTGGTGCGGGCCGGGCTCTTCAACTTCGCCTTCTATCTGTGGACGGCCGTTCTGGCGGTGGCCGCGCTGCCCGCCGCCCCGTTCCTGCGCGCGCCGGCGATGCGTGCCTATGCGCGGTTCTGGATGCGCGGTACCCAGGCGCTGCTGCGGCACATCGTCGGGCTCACCTACGAGGTGCGGGGGCTCGAGCATCTGCCGCCCGGTCCGGTGATCCTCGCCAGCAAGCATCAGTCCGCCTGGGAGACGCTGTTTTTCCACCTGGTGCGTCCCGACCTGGTGATCGGCCTCAAGGACGAGCTGACGCGGATCCCCGTGTTCGGCTGGTACCTGATGATCGCCGGCAATATCCGCATCGATCGCGGCGGTGCCGGCAGGGCGCTGCGTTCGCTCCTCGAAGGTGCGAAGCGCGCCGTCACCCGCGGCGAGAGCGTGCTGATCTTCCCCGAGGGCACCCGCATGCCCCCCGGTGCCCCGCCGGCCTACAAGCCGGGAGTGGCCGCACTCTACAGGGCGCTGGGCGTGCCCTGCGTGCCGGTGGCCCTCAACTCCGGCCTCTACTGGGGACGGCGCAGCTACCTCAAGCGGCCCGGCCGCATCATCGTCGAGTTCCTCGAACCGATTCCGCCGGGGCTCGGCCGGACCGAGTTCATGCGGCTGCTCGAAGAGCGCATCGAAACCGCGACCGCCCGCCTGATCGCCGAAGCCGCGGCAGCGCTCGAGGCACCCTCAGCCGGAGCGGAGAGCGCTCGCGGCGGTTGACGCCATGCAGGCGTGCAACCCGGCCCGCACCGGATCCGCCGGCTCGGGCGGGGCCGGCTTGCGCAGCTTGCGGGCAGCGATCCAGTGCGCGAAGGCGGCCGGCGGCAGCGGCGGCGAGAACAGGAATCCCTGGAGGCTAGTGCAGCCGAGCCGGGCCAGCAATGCCGCCTGTTCCTCGGTCTCCACCCCCTCGGCGACCACCTCGAGGCCGAGCGTGCGGCCGATGCCGACAATGGCCTCCACCAGGCCGCGGACATCGGCCTTGGTGGTCATGTCGGCGACGAAGCAGCGATCGATCTTGATGGTGCTGACGTCGAGATCCTTGAGCCGGGTGAGGCAGCTGTAGCCGGTGCCGAAATCGTCGATGGCGATGCGCAGGCCGAGCGCCCGCAGCTCGGTCAGGGCCCGTACCGCCTTCTCGGTATCGAGCACTGCGCTCTCGGTGATCTCGATCTCCAGCCGGGCGGGGCCGACCTGCTGCTGCCGCAGGAGTTCGGCGATGGCCGCCACCAGCCCCTTGTGACGCAGTGCCAGAGGCGAGAGGTTGACGGCGAGATGGGGGACGCGCTGTCCCAGCTCCTGCAGGGTCAGGCAGGCCAGGCGGAAACATTCGAGGGTGAAGGGGACCAGCAGATCGGATTCCTCGATCAGCGGCATGAAGCAGTCCGGCCCGATGATGCCGCGTTCGGGATGCTGCCACCGTGCCAGTGCCTCGGCGCCGACCAGCTGGCCGCCGAGGGGATCGATCTGGGGCTGCAGATGGAGCACGAACTGGCCATCGCGCAGGGCGTCGTGCAGCTCCTGCCGGAGCCGCGTGCGCTCGCAGAATTCGGCGTGAAGCTCGCGGTCGAACACGCAGAGGGTGGAGCCCGGACGGCCCTTGGCGCGGCGCAGGGCGAGCCCGGCGAAGGTCTGCAGTTCGCGTGCCGAGCAGGCATCCTCGGGATAGATGGCGAGGCCGAGACTGGCATTGAGATAGAGCTCGTGGCCGTCGATGCGGAAGCTGCGTTCGAACTCCGACAGCAGCCGCTCGGAGGCCTCGCGGGCGGCCTCCGCCGATCCCACCTGGCGCAGCAGCACGCCGAACTCGTCGCCACCCAGACGGGCGATCAGATCGCGGGTGCGCATGCGGCCGGCGAGCCGCGCCCCGATCTGTTCGAGCAGGGCGTCGCCGACCCCCTGACCGAGTGCCTCGTTGATCTGGCCGAAGCCATCGACATCGATCAACAGGAGCCCGACGGCCTGCCCCTGGCGTCCGGCCGCCGACAGGCTGGTCGTCAGTTCGCTGTGGAACAGCGAGCGATTGGCGAGCCCGGTCAGGACGTCGTGATGGGCGAGGCGATCGATGGCCGCGGTCGCCCGCGCCAGCTCGGTGACATCGTTGACGCAGAGGATCCGGCCGCGATCCTCGCCCTCTGCGCCGACCAGCGGAGCCTGGGTCACCATCAGCTCGCGTTCCTCGCCCCGGACCCCGACGACGACGCGACCGGTCGCACCCGGTACCTCGCCGTCACTGTCCTCCAGCAGCGCCGCCAGCCGGGAACCGATGCCGGGATCGTCGGTGGCCCCGAGCATGCGGCGCAGGGCCGGGTTGGCGTAGAGCAGGGAACCGTCGGCGGCGAGCCGGGCGATGCCCAGAGGCGCCTGCTCGGCGAGGGTGCGGAAACTGCGCTCGGCCTCGGCCGATCGCGCCCAGGCCTCGCGCGCGCCGTCGCGTTCGCGGCGCAGCAGGCGGGCGAGGCGGGCATTGTCCTTCTCCAGCCGGACACTGCGCAGGAACGCCTTCTGCTGCCAGTAGCCGGCACCGGCCAGCAGCAGGAAATAGAAGGGCACGAGGCTCGCCAGCGACAGCGAGCCGGGCCCGTCGGCGGTGGCGAAGGAAAAGGCCAGCGCGCCGACGATCGGCAGATCGTGGGCGAGGGCGGTGGGCAGATGCGGGCTCGAGAGGATCATCGCCGCCGCCATCACCCCACCGATCATGAAGATCACGAAGGGTCCGGTGTCGAAGGTGGTGACGTCGGGCATGTGCAGCACCAGCACCGCCCAGACCAGGCCGGCGAGGCCCGAGCCGAGGGCGATGATCGCGAAGCCGAGGCCCGGTTCAGCGCGTTCCAGGGCGAACCGTCGCGCGGCACTGCCGAGGCCCAGCTCGGCGATCAGCGCCGCCGCCAGGGAAGCGCCCCACAGCACCAGCTGCTGGGAGGAAAGCACGCCCGACAGCAGCCAGACGACGATCGCCGCATTGACCGCGCTGGCGACCACCGCCGCCGGCACCATCGAGATCAGCACCGCGAGCTGGGCGCGGGCGATGACAGTGGTGGCCTCGCCAGAGTCCGTCGCTCTCTCCTGCGCCGGATCTCGAATGTCAGGGTCGGTTGCGACCACCTGGGCTCTCTTCGGGCTGGAGGCGTTGCAGGCGGCCCGCAGGCAGCCGGTTTCGAGGCCATACCCTAACCGCCATTTCTTAAGGACTTATTACTGCGGCATTTTCGCCATTTCGAAGCGATGCGCGGTCGCGCTTCGGGAGGCGGCAAACCGCCGCACAGGGCTGTCGCGACGTCGCGCAGGCGCGCCAAGAATGCCCGGGTGCGGCAGGAGCCGCGGCGGACGGAAAAGGCGCATCGAGGGAATGCGCCGAGCAGGCGAGGAGGCAGCGGTGGAACTGGCGATCATCGGTGATGCCACGGGTCTCGCGGACCGGGCCGCGAAGGCCGGCCTGTCCGTCCTCTGTTTCGGCACCTCGCCGCAGGAGCAGGCGGCGCTGACCGGCCGCGGCCATCGCCTCATCGCGGACTGGTCCGACTTCTTCGAGGCGATGGAGCCGCCCCGGGTCTATCTGCTCGACCTGCCCCTCGGAGAGGAGCTGGACAGGGTGATCGACGAGGGCTCCAAGGTCATGGAGCCGGGCGATGTGGTGGTCGATCCGGGTGGCAGCTGGTGGTGCGACACGCTGCGCCGCTATCGCCGCATGCGCCACCGCGCCCTCTATTTCGTCGATGCCGCGCTGTTCGGCGAGGGCGAGGCGGCGCTGCTG
Source organism: uncultured Geminicoccaceae bacterium (assembly GCA_964475675.1). Lineage (GTDB taxonomy): Bacteria > Pseudomonadota > Alphaproteobacteria > Geminicoccales > Geminicoccaceae > JALSRW01. Next base: position 5,941 of record CAYYZI010000034.1, on the reverse strand, counting down.
CTGGCGAGCGGCGACGCCAGGGGCGTGGAGATCGCGCTGCCGATCCTGACGAAGCTGATCGCCCCCGGCCGGGCGCAGGCCTTCGGCTCGGCCGGCGCCGCCCATTACGCCCGCATGATCGGGGACGGGGTGGCCACCGCCATCGCCCAGGCCCACAGCGAGGCGGTGCAGCTCATGGAGGCCTGGCCGGGGGAAGCCGATCAGGAGACCGCGCGCGGCCTCTGGCCCTTCGAGGAGGCGCGGCCGGCGCCGCGCGACAGTTGGCTGCTCGACGATGCGGTGCGTCTCGAGGCGGCAATCCCGCTGCTCGCCCAGGCGGTGATGCTGCGCATGGCCGAGCGGCTGGACGACCATTCCTCGGAGCCTCCGGCGCCACGGGTCGGAGGGTTCGCCCTTCCCGAGGACATTCTCTGAAACGTGCCAGCCAAGTCAGCATCCGGCAGGGAGACGGTCATGGATACGGTTCAGCTCGGACGCTCGGGCCTGCGGGTGAGCCCGCTCTGTCTCGGTACCATGATGTTCGGCGGCAGGACCGCGGAGGCCGAGGCGCGGCGCATCATCGCGCTCGCTGCCGAGGCCGGTGTCAATTTCATCGACACCGCCGATGTCTACAACGAGGGGCGCTCCGAGGAGATCGTCGGCCGCGCCATCGCCGCCGATCGGCAGCGCTGGATCCTGGCCACCAAGGTGGGCAACGCCATGGGCGCGGATCCCAACATGCGCGGTCTGTCCCGACGCTGGGTGCTGGCCGCCTGCGAGGCCAGTCTCCGCCGCCTCGGCACCGACTGGATCGACATCTACTACCTGCACCGCGAGGATCCGACGACTCCGCTCGCCGAGACCCTGAGCGCCGTCGCCGACCTCCTGCGCAGCGGCAGGATCCGCTATTTCGGCCTGTCCAATTTCCGCAGCTGGCGGATCGCCGAGATCATCCGGCTGTGCGATCGGATCGGCATGCCGCGGCCGGTGGTGCTGCAGCCCTACTACAATCTCCTCAACCGCCAGCCGGAAGTCGAACTCCTGCCCTGCTGCGCCTTCTACGGGCTCGGGGTGGTGCCCTACAGCCCCATCGCCCGCGGTGTGCTGAGCGGCAAGTACAGCCCCGAAGCCCCACCGCCGCCGGACAGCCGGGCGGCGCGCGGCGACAAGCGCATGCTGGAAACCGAGTGGCGCCGCGAAAGCCTGGTGATCGCCCGGAAGATCAAGGAACATGCCGCCGCCCGCGGCATCACCCCGAGCCAGTTCGCGGTGGCCTGGCTGCGCAACAACCGGATCGTCACCGCGCCGGTGATCGGACCGCGCACCGAGGAACAGATGCGGGACTATCTGGGGGCCGTCGGCTACCGCTTCACCGCCGAGGACGAGGCGTTCGTCAACGGCCTGGTGCCCGAGGGGCATCCCTCCACCCATGGCTACAACGATCCGGCCTATCCGGTGGAGGGACGCCAGCCGCGCAGCGGCTGAGCCGGGACGCGGCGACGCGCTAGGAGGCCGAAGGCGGCTTCTGGAGCAGATCCTCGAGATTCCACATCAGCCGCTTGGCGAGATAGGGCGAGACCTTGAAGACGCGGTTTTCGAGCCGCCTCTGCAGGGCGACGACCCGTTCCGCCAGCGGCTTTTCCGGCCGTTCCGTCGTATCCTCCGCCTTTCCGGCCTGCCCGTCTCCACTGTCGGCGGCCGGCCGTTCGCGCGGCTGTCCCTCCCTGGCCGTGAAGGCGACCCAGTATTCGGCATCCTCGCCCTCGCCGAAGACCGCCACCCGGGTCTCGATCTCGAGACCGTCGAAGGCGGTGAAGCGGGCAGTCGCGGCATCTTGGGGCAGCGGCTTTTCCGCGGCGGTGACCACGTCCAGCATGGTGATGTTTCCCAGGGTGCCGGCCAGCATCGGCGGTTTCGATCCCTCGACCTTCCGCCCTTCCGGCACGCTGGCCAGCGCGAAGGCGTCGTTGCCGGGACCGGTGCGCTCGATGCGCAGCTCCTCGGGTGTCCCCGGCCGCAGTACCACCTCGGCCACATCCTTGCGCGGCAGACTGAGAATGGTGCGGTCGAACCAGTCGAGCGCTTCTTCGGGAACGTCGAGCGCCCGATCCGCCAGCCAGGCCTGGTTGGCGTCCGCGAGCCGTACATAGCTGCCGGACTTGCCGGGCCCGTAGAGGCTGAACTTGCGCTTGCCGATCACCACATCGGCCAGCACCGTGCCGTCGGCGGCGGCGAGGACGACCTCGCGCGACTTCGCGTCTTTTGCATCGACCGGCTCCAGTTCGAGCCGGGAGAGCCGCTCGGGATCACCGGTCTTGGCCTCGATCAGGCGCATCTGGGCGAGGCCTAGGACCAGCGCCCGCACCTTGTCGAGCTCGACCGGGTAGTCGCCCTTCTCCTCGAGCACCCAGCCCTGCTCGGTGCGGCGCGCGGTCATGCTGCCCGCCGCGGTGCGCACGGTGATCCGCGCCACATCTGCCACCCGTCCCGCGAGCTCCGGCAGGAACGGCCGATCGAGGCGGGTCTGCGCCACCGGCACATCCCGGTTGGCCACGGCATAGGCGGCGAGTCCGACACTGACGATGGTGGCCAGAGCGAGGGCCAAGAAGCCCTTGGGTGACATGGCCGCAACCTCCTCCTTTCCTGTCCGCCTTCTCTAGGCGCCCGTGGTCGTCACCTTGCGCCGGTAGCGGGCCCGCCGCACCAGCGCGAGGCCGATCGCCACCAGCCCCACGGCGAGCGGTACCGCACCGATGTTGGCGAAGCGGATGCGCGCCTTCAGGGTCTCGATGTCGCTGCGCAGGGCTCGCTGCACCTCCCGCAGCTCGGCCCGGGTCTCCAGGATCTGGCTGCGGAAGGTTTCGATTTCCTGCTGCTGGGCTTCGCTCAGTACCGGACCGCCCGCATCCTCCGAGACCTGGAGTTTCCGGATCTTGTCCTCGAGTTCGCCGAGACGATCCAGAAGCTCCTGCTCCTTGGCCCGGTACCGTCGTTCGGCCTCGCGGCGGATGGCGATGATGCGGGTGAAGGGCCGCAGCGCCACATCGCGCCCCCGCAGCGCCATCAGCACCTCGCTGCCGGCCAGGTAGTCCAGCGCATTGGCGACGAAATCGGCATTGCTGGCGAGCGGCAGCATCACCTCCTGACCGAGCACGCTCTGGCGCGCGAGCCAGCTCCGGTCATCGAGGAGATCGGTGTCGGCGACGATGATCACGCTCGCCGGCTCGGCCGCTGCCTTGCGATGCTCGCCGCTCTTCTCGGCGCCTTCGGGCGGACCGTCGGGATAGGCCGACGGGAACTTGCCGCGGACCACCGCCGCCATGTAGAGGGCCTTGTTGCCCGGCTGATAGTCGCGCAGCAGCTTGAGCGGATCGGGGAACAGCCGCACCTCTTCGGCGTCGATGGCCTGCGCCTGGGGCGAGGAGATCAGCAATGGCTCCAGTTCGACATCCGCCCCTTCCTTCTTCTCGATGTAGCCGGCCGAGGCCAGATTGACGCGCTGCAGCTCGGCGGTGATCGGCTGGTCCGGATTGAGATGGGCGGGATCGAGGGACAGCCAGGCCAGATAGTCGACGATCTGCTGGCGCTGGCCGCTGGGGAACTGGACCTGTCGCGCGGCGCTCGGATCGGCCACCACCTTGTTCTTGTCGAAGGCGATGCCCCAGGCGTCGAACAGCTTGTCGAGGCTGGAGGAGGTGGGCTCCATGCCCGGCTGGCGCTGCCGCATCGCCGCCGCCTCGGAATGGGGATCGACGAAGATGAGCGCCTTGCCGCCACCGAGGACGAACTGGTCGATGGCATAGAGGGTGCGATCCGAAAGCTGCCTGGGATGGGCGATCAGCAGCAGATCGATATCCTCGTCGAAGCTGCCGATCTCGCCACCGAGATAGCGCAGCTCGAACTGCTGGCCGAGCTGGGTGTAGACCTGCCAGGGCTTGTACTGCATCGCCGGATCGCCGTTCATCGGCAGGCCGGTGATCAGCCCCACCACCGGCTTGTCGGGATAGGCCAGGTTGTAGACCAGCCGGGTCAGGTCGAATTCGAGAAAGCGCTCGCGCTCGGGCGAGAGCACGGCGATGACGTCGCTGTCGTCGGTGCTGTTGGTCCCGGCGATGCCGAAATAGCCGGTGGTGCCGTTGCCCAGATTGATCGCCTGCAGGCCGAAGCCGACCGCCCGGTCCTCCTCCTCGGAATAGGGCTCGGGATCGATGTAGCGGACCGTGATCTTGCCGCCTGCGGCCTCCGCATAGGCTTTGAGGAAATCGTGCACGCGGTCGGCGTAGGAGGCGAGGAAGGGATTGGCCTCGCGGATGCCTCCCGAGACGTAGAGGCGCAGCTCGACCGGCTCCCCGAGGCTGCCGAGCAGCTTCAGCGTGCCTTCGGAAAGGGTAAACTGCTTGTCGGCGGTGAGATCGAGCCGCAGTGGCCGCAGCACCAGCGCGCCGAAGGTGTTGAGCGAAAACAGCAGCACCAGCGCCAGCACCACGCCGCCGATGGCGAGGCCGCGTCGGTCGAAGCTTTCCCTGGACATGGATGCCATCCCCTCACGAAGCTTTCTTGAGCTCGGCCAGAAGGGCGTTGACGATCAGCGAGACGATGATCACCGAGCCGAAGAAGAGGACCGTCGACAGGCTGACCACACCCTTGGTGAGCTGCGTGAAATGGCTGATGAAGCTGAAGGAGGCGATGATCTCCACCAGATAGGGCGGGGCGATGCTGCGCAGCGGCGAGACCACCAGATCGACCCCGGTCATGAGGAAGAAGAAGCAGGCGGCGGCCGCCAGCACGAAGGCGATCACCTGGTTCTTGCTGAGTGCCGACATCGCCGCGCCGATCGCCAGAAAGGCCCCGGCCATCACCCAGCTTCCGAGATAGCCCGCGAGAATCACGCCATTGTCCGGCTGGCCCAGATAGTTGACGGTGATCCAGACCGGGAAGGTGAGGGCGAGCGCGATGCCCGCGAACAGCCAGGCGGCGAGGAACTTGGCCAGCACCGCCTGGCTCATGGTCACCGGCAGGGTCATCAGCAGCTCGATGGTGCCGCTGCGGCGTTCCTCGGCCCACAGGCGCATCGCCAGCGCCGGCATCAGGAACAGGTAGAGCCAGGGGTGGAAGAGGAAGAACGATTCGAGATCGGCCTGGCCGCGTTCGAAGAAACCGCCGATGTAGAAGGTGAACCCGCCGGCCAGGGCGAGAAAGAGGAGAATGAAGAGATAGGCGAGCGGGGTGGCGAAATAGGCGGCGAGCTCGCGTTTCATGATGGTGATGATCGCGCGCATGGCTTCTTCCGCTCTTCAGGAGAGGGTGGTGAGCTGGCGGAACACCTCCTCGAGGCGCCCCCGTTCGACCGTCGCCCCGTGGATCGGCAGGCCCCGTTCGCGGGCCAGGGCCAGGATCTCCGGGGCGATGTCGGTGCCGTTGGCGGGAGCCACCAGGAACTCGACGACGCCGTCGATCTCGGCGGTGCGCCGCACCTCGCGGACCCGGTCCATGGCCGCCAGCAGGCTCTCGAAGCCCTCGGCGCCATCCCGCGCCACCGTCAGCCGCAGGGCGTTGTGCCAGGGCGAACGGCGCCGCAGCGCTTCGGGCGTCTCGTCGGCGATCACCCGGCCGCGGGCGATGATGATGGCCCGGCTGCAGACCGCGTCGACCTCCTCCAGAATGTGGGTGGAGATGATGATCGCCTTGTCCGGCGCCATCTCGGCGATGAGCTTGCGGACCTCGAATTTCTGATTGGGATCGAGCCCGTCGGTGGGCTCGTCGAGAACCAGCACCGGCGGATCGTGGAGGATCGCCTGGGCCAGCCCGACCCGGCGCTTGTAGCCCTTGGAGAGGGTCTCGATGGGCTGGTGGAGAACCTGGCCGAGTCCGGTTCTGGCCACGGCATCACCGATCCGCCTCGTCTTTTCGGAACCCCGCAGCCCGCGCATGTCGGCGATGAAGTTCAGAAACGAGCGTACCG
>CAYYZI010000033.1:0-12112 GCA_964475675.1 uncultured Geminicoccaceae bacterium | reverse complement strand
ACATTTCCGCGCTCGACGAGATGCAGGTTGTGCTGCATCTCGGGCGCCTCGACGACGCGCCGCTGCCCGATACCCTGCAGGATCTGCTCGGCGGGGACCAGGCCTAGGAAGGATGCGGCAACGCCGCGCGCTCGTCAGGGCCGCTGCACACCGTTGACCTGGGTCAGCACCGCATAGAGCGAGCTGGTCGCGGTAATGAACAGGCGGTTGCGCCGGGGACCGCCGAAACAGACGTTGGAGACCAGTTCCGGCACCTTGATCTTGCCCAGCAGCCGACCTTCCGGTGTGAGGCAGTGCACCCCGTCATCGGCGCTGGTCCAGATGCGCCCTTCCGTGTCCAGCCGCAGCCCGTCGTAGCGACCGGCGTCGCATTCGGCCAGCACCTCGCCGCCCGTGAGGCGGTTGGCCTCGTCGACCTCGAACACGCGGATATGGTGCGGGCCGCCGGGCACCGCCGAGTAGCCGGAATCGACGATGTAGAGGCGTTTCTCGTCGGGCGAGAAGGCGAGCCCGTTGGGCCGCACGAAATCGTCTGCCACCACCGCGATCTGGCCGCGCGCGGGATCGACCCGGAACACCCAGGCGCCGCCGTATTCGGCCTCGCCGCGATGGCCCTGGATGTCCGAATCGATGCCGTACTGGGGGTCGGTGAACCAGATCGTGCCGTCCGACTTGACCACCACGTCGTTGGGCGAATTGAGGCGCCGGCCATCGATCCGGTCGGCGATCACCGTGATCCGCCCGTCGAGCTCGGTGCGGGTCACCCGCCGGGTGCCGTGCTCGCAGGCAATGAGCCGGCCTTCGCGGTCGCGGGTGAGACCGTTGGCGTGACCGGCGGGCTGGCGGTAGACGTCGACCTGACCGCCGAGACCCGAGAGTTCCGGCAGGAAACGCAGGATGCGGTCGTTGGGGATGTCGCTGAACAGCAGCATGTTGGCATCGGCGAACCAGACCGGTCCCTCCGTCCAGGCGGCGCCGCTCCACAGCTTGAGAAGCCGCATGTTGCGGCTCACCAGCCGGGTGAAGGCGGGATCGTGGATTTCGTATTCGAAAAGCTGCTCGGCCATGGCCTCCCCCTCTCGCCTTGACGGTATGGGCGCCGCTACCTAGCGTCGCCGGCGCTGACGCACGCTATCAGACAGGAACGCCCGATGTCGGACAAGCCGCGAAAGAAGCCCGAGGATCTGCGCTCACATCGCTGGTTCGGAGTACCCACCCTGCGCGCTTTCGGGCATCGCTCGCGCATCAAGCAGATGGGCTACGGGCCGGAGGACTATGCCGGCAAGCCGGTGATCGGCATCGTCAACACCTGGTCCGACATCAACCAGTGCCACGCCCATTTCAAGGAACGCGTCCACGACATCCGGCGCGGCATCCTCCAGGCCGGGGGCTTTCCGCTGGAGCTGCCGGCGATCTCCCTTTCCGAGCCCTTCGTCAAGCCCTCGACCATGCTCTATCGCAACTTCCTGGCGATGGAGACCGAGGAGCTGCTGCGCAGCCACCCGATCGACGGGGCGGTGCTGATGGGCGGCTGCGACAAGACCACCCCCGGCCTGCTGCTGGGGGCCATCTCCATGGACATCCCGGCCATCTTCGTGCCCGCGGGGCCGATGCTCCGGGGCAACTGGCACGGCCGCATCCTGGGCTCCGGCTCGGACGTCTGGAAATACTGGGACGAGCTTCGCGCCGGCCGCATCCGCGAGGAGGAGTGGGAGGAGATCGAGAACGGCATCGCCCGCAGCTACGGCCATTGCATGACCATGGGCACGGCCTCGACCATGACCGCGATTGCCGAGGCCATGGGTTTCTGCCTGCCCGGCGCCTCCTCGATTCCCGCCCCCGATTCCAACCATCCGCGGATGTGCGCCGCCGCCGGCCGGCGCATCGTCGAGATGGTCTGGGAGGATCTCAAGCCCTCGGACATCATGCATCCCGGTGCCGTGGACAACGCCATTCGCTGCCACATGGCGATGGGCGGCTCCACCAACGCCACCATCCATGTCATCGCCATGGCCCGGCGGGCCGGCATTCCCCTGACCCTTTCCCGTTTCGACGAGATCGCCAGAGAGGTGCCGGTGCTGGCCAATGTGCGCCCATCCGGCGCCTATCTGATGGAGGATTTCTATTATGCGGGCGGCATCCGCGCATTGCTGAAGCAGCTCGAACCGCTGCTCGATCCTGCGCGCATCACCGTCAACGGCCGCAGCATCGGCGCCAATATCGAAGGGGCGGAGGTCTGGCTGCCGGAGGTCATCCATTCCCTCGACAATCCGGTTTCCAAGGAGGCGACGGCGGTGCTGCGAGGCTCCCTCGCTCCCGATGGCTGCGTGATGAAGCCCTCGGCCGCCGATCCGCGTCTCCTGAAGCATCGCGGGCCGGCCCTGGCCTTCGAGAATTACGACGAGATGGCGGCGATGATCGACCGTGAGGACCTCGAGGTGACGCCGGACACGGTGCTGGTGCTCAAGAATGCCGGACCGGTGGGGGCGCCCGGCATGCCGGAATGGGGCATGCTGCCGATCCCCGCGAAACTCCTGCGTCAGGGGGTGCGCGACATGGTGCGGATCTCGGATGCGCGCATGAGCGGCACCGCCTACGGCGCCTGCATCCTGCATGTGGCACCGGAGGCGGCGGTGGGCGGTCCGCTCGCCTTCGTCCGCACCGGCGACATGATCGAGATCGATGTCGAGGCCCGCCGCATCGACCTGCTGGTGCCGGAAGCGGAGATGGCCCGCAGGCGGGCGGACTGGCAGCCACGTCGGAACTGGCCACGCGGATACTTGCGGATGTACGCGGAGCATATCCGCCAGGCCCACGAGGGCTGCGACTTCGATTTCCTCGAGGGCACCGAGCCGCTGCCGGAGCCGGAGATTCACTGAACGGCTGGACGATTTCCGTTGGCTGTCGTCCCGTGAAAGCCTAGAGTGGGCGATGATCAACAGGGAGGAAATCGTCGATGTCCGCCTACATCGCGCTGATACGTTTCACCGACCAGGGTATCGCCAAGATCAAGGACTCGCCGAAGCGGCTCGAGCAGGCGCGGGAACTTCTGGCCGACATGGGCGGCAAATTCCTGCATTTCTACATGACCATGGGCGACTATGATCTGGTGGTGGTCTACGAGGCGCCGGACGATGCCTGCGCCGCCCGCTTCACCCTCACCCTGGGTGCTGCCGGCAATATCCGCACCACCACCATGAAGGCGTTCCCCGAAAACGCCTATCGCGAGATCATCGCGTCATTGCCATGAGCCGCCTCACCGCCCGTAGCCCATGGCATGAGGTGTCGATGTCCTAGGCGTTCTGTGGTTTACCTCCCCTTGAGTGTGTGTCTGCCGAACATCGCGAGCGGAAACAAGCTTAACATAATCCTCAAATTACGGGGGGGCGCCTACCGTTTCCCGGTTTGCCGATTGTTCCCTTATTAAAGGAAACGTTGCAATGAATCCTCAAGAGTACATAAGCGAGCTTGCAGAGCAAACAGTCGGAGAATTCGCCAGTGAAAAGCAGTCTATCCGCAGAGCATTTCTGTCCTTTATTGTGCTGCATCACTACGCCGACTGTGTAGCTGTTTCGCTAGGCTGTGATATATCTGCGGTCAGGGATGATTTATGCGCAGAATTTGACAGATGGGCATTGGTCCAAGACGTGGCAAATCTTGCAAAGCATATCGAATTGTCAAGATACCGGTCGCCCGATGGAGAGGTATACGTTTCCATTGAGAACATCGGTACCGGAAAAGGGAGTGCTTTCGACGACGGAACCTACTTCGATGATGGTACAAGCTTTTCCGATATTGAGGATGTCGTTCGTTTCGAGAGCGGGCCAGACAGAACACCGATCGATCTCTTATGGTTGGCGCAGGAAGGGCTGGCGGCGATAACGCGGCATGCTCGCGGCTTGACTGACACGAAAAACGGCGTGGACGAAGGTCGACGTCTCGGATCCGAGTGAGACATGATCCGGGGCGGCAGCGTCACTGGTCTGGTTTTCTTGCTGCTGTCAAACGCTGGTGCCGGGTTCGTCTAACCGCCCCTTCACCGTCCGTAGCCCATGGTCGAGGGCAGCCAGAGGGCGAGATCGGGGAACAGGAAGAGGATCACCAGCCCCAGCAGCATGAGGAACACATAGGGCAGGGCACCGTGGATGATCTCGGACAGCGGCGCCTTGGCGATGCCCTTGATGACGAACAGGTTCATGCCGATCGGCGGGGTGATCAGCGCCATCTCCAGATTGATCATCAGCAGGATGCCGTACCACACCGGGTCGATGTCGAAGGCGGCCAGCGCCGGCAGGATGATCGGGGTGGTGATGAGAATGATGGAGATGGTCTCGAGGAACATCCCCAGCACGATCACCGCGGCCATCACCGCCACCACGAAGGTGGTCGAGGAAACGCCGGCGGCCAGCACCGCCTCCACCAGCGCGTTGGGGATGCGCATGATCGTCAGCACATGGCTGAACATCGCCGCCGCCGCCAGGATCATGAACAGCATGGCGGTCATGCGGGTGGTCTCGCAGGCGGCGTCGAAGAGATCCCGCCAGCCCAGCCGGCGATAGACGAGGCTGGAGATCAGGAGCGCCTGCACCGCGCCGATGGCCGCCCCTTCGGTCGCCGTGAAGACGCCGAAATACATCCCGCCCAGCACCACCGGCGGCAGCGTCAGCGCCCAGAAGGCGCGCCGCAGCACGGCCAGTGCCTCGCCGATCCGTGCCCGCTCCTCCCGCCGGCCCCGGCCCTGCATGCGGGCGGCGACCACGCAGTATGCGGAGAACAGGAAGGCGACCAGCAGGCCGGGCAGCAGCCCCGCCACGAACAGGGCGCCGATCGAGGTTTCCGAGACCACCGCATAGAGGATCATCGGCCCCGAGGGCGGGATCAGGATGCCGAGGGTGCCGCCGGCGGCGATCACCCCGTAGATGTCCCGCGGCCGGTAGCCGAACCGGCGCATCTGCGGCATCGCCGTGGTGCCGATGGTGAGCGCCGTCGCCACCGAGGAACCGGAGATGGCGGCGAACACGGTGCAGGAAAGGACGGTGGCCACCCCCAGCCCGCCCGGCAGATGGCGCACCAGCGTGTGGGCGGCGTCGTAGAGATCATCGACCACCCGCGAGCGGATCATGATGTGCGCCATCAGGGCGAAGAGCGGAATGGCGACCAGCAGATAGACGTTGATCTTGCCGAAAACGATCTCGGCCAGCGAGCCGATCTGCCCCTCGACCCCGATCAGGAGCGCGCCGGCCATCAGGCTGAGCCCGGCGAAGATGGGCAGACCGGTGAGCAGCAGGAGGACGAGCCCCGAAAGAATGAGGGCCAGGGTCATGCGCAGCCGGTCCCGTCATCGGGACCACGGGCGAGTTCGAGGAGAAGCTGGCTGACTCCGACCAGCAGCAGCAGGGCCATGCCCAGCACCATCGCGCTCTGCGGGATCCAGATCGGGACCTCGACATAGCCCTCCGACATCAGCCCCACCATGCGCGAGAAGCCCACCATCTCGAGTGCGCTCTGCAGCAGCACCGCAGCCACCAGCACGGTGCTGGCCCAGCCCCAGAGGCGGGCGCGCCAGCGGCCCCTGGGACCGAGCCTCTGGGTCACCAGATCGACGCCGATATGCTCGCCGCGGCGTGCCGCCTCGCCGACCCCGAGCATGACCATCAGCACCAGCAGATACCCGGCCAGCTCGTCGGTCCAGGTCTGGGGCCGGTTGGCCAGGTAGCGCATCACCACCGAGTAGGCGATCAGCGCGGTCAGGCCGAGCACCACCAAGGCACCGAAACCGGCGGCGGTGATTGCCAGCCAGCGCGACAGGCGTTCGAGGCCGAGCAGCAGGATCCCGCCCGGCCCGGCGGGCGGGATCCCTTCCTTGGCCTCTTTCTCCGGCACCAGGGCGGCGCCTACATGGCGTTGATCATGTCCAGCAGCTTCTGCCCGCTCTCCCCGGTGGCCTCGGCGAAGGCCTTGCTGAAGGCCGGGTCCATCACCGCCTTCATGGCGGCGATCTCCTCGGGGGTGTGGATATGGACGATCATGCCCTTCTCGCGGAGCTGATCCGGCGCCCTGGCGGCCGCCTCGAGGGTGGCGTTGAGGGCCAGATCGGCGGCTTCGGCACTGGCCTTCTCGATCGCCGCCCGCTGCGCGTCGGTGAGCCCGTTCCACCAGGCCGGGTTGACATAGCCGTGGAAGAACACGCTGAACATCGGCGTGGCGGTGACGTATTTCTGGACTTCGTAGTACTTGCGCGAATAGGCGGCCGAGATGTCGGTCAGCCCGGCATCGATGACCCCGGTCTGCAACGCCTGATAGACCTTGGAGCCGGACATCGCCGAGGGTGCGGCGCCCAGCGCCCGAAGGCCGGCATCGACCAGCGGGTTGAGACCGCGGATCTTGACCCCCTCGAAATCCTCGGGCCGGATCAGCGGCCTGTCCTTGGAAGTCACCGCGCTCATGTTGGTGGTGAACATCCAGACGACGTTCTTGACCCCCTTCTTCTCCAGCAGCCCCTCGAGATAGCGGGCCGGCTCGGAGCCCGGCCATTTGCGCAGGATGTCGATGTCGGTCACCGAGTAGGGCTTGAGGGTCACGTTCATCTCGGGGATGGTCTTGCCCCACTGGAAATTGACCGAGAAGGCGGCCTCGATCTCGCCTTTGGCCACCGCCGGGTAGTTCTGCTTGGCGTTGAAGGCCTGGTTGGCGCCGAAGATCTGGACGTCGATCTCGCCGTTCGAATACTGCTCGATCAGTTCGCCCCATTTCTCGATGACCTGGGCGATGTGGTGCTTGGGCGGCAGCTGATGGCTGACCCGCATCTTGACGGGCTCGGCCTTGGCCGCACCCAGGCCGGCGGCCAGTGCCACCGCGAGGCTGGTTCCCAGGAGACCGTACCGCATGCGTGTTTCCTCCCTCTCGGTTGTGGTCGCGGTTATCGGGACGTCCGGCCGTGGCGGGCGAGGAGATCTTGCGCGAAATCCTGGTAGCGTTCCTCCGCCCGACGCTGCTCCGGCAGGCCGAGCAGCGCGTGAAACTCGGAAAAGCCGGTCATCCGGTCGGCCAAGGCCGCCGTCGTGCCGTCGCGGCGAAGGGCCGTGAACAGCTCGAAGGCGAGATGCGCGATGGCGTGCGAGATGGCCACCGGATGGGCGTAGGCCGCATAGCCGATCTCCTGCAGCTCGGCGCCGCTCAGCAGCGGGGTGCGGCCGCCCTCGATGTTGTTGGCGAGGCAGGGGGCGGGGATTTCGCGGCAGATCCGGCGCATCGCCTCGACGCTCTCGGGCGCCTCGACGAAGAGCATGTCGGCGCCGGTCTCGCGGTAGATGTTGGCCCGCTCGATGGCCGCATCGAGGCCCTCGACGGCGATCGCGTCGGTGCGCGCGACCAGCACGAAATCGGGATCGCGACGGGCATCGAGGGCGGCCCTGAGCTTGGCCACCATCTCCTCTACCGGGACCACCGCCTTGCCGGTCATGTGCCCGCAGCGCTTGGGAAAGACCTGATCCTCGAGAAACATGCCGGCGAGCCCGGCGGCTTCGAGCATGCGCACCGTGCGCACCGCGTTGGTGATGTTGCCGAAGCCGGTGTCGCCGTCACCGAACACCGGCACCCCCACCGCATCACAGATCCGGCGGTAATGATCGGCGAGCTCGGTCAGCGACAGAACCGAGGTGTCGGGACGGCCCAGGAGGCAGGCGGTGGCCGAGTAGCCGCCACAGGTGATGGCGGCGAAGCCCGCCTGTTCCGCGACCCGTGCGGTCAGCGCATCCTGGACCCCGGGAAGACAGAGGATTTCCGGTGCTTCGACCAGTTGTCGAAATCTGGTGGTGCGCTTCACGCTGCCGCCCGCCTCGCCTGAACCTCGCGGCGACAGTCTAGGCGGCACCGCCGGCCGTCGCAAAGACTTCGTCGCCGAGGCGACGACCGCTGCCGCGCAGCCGTCACGCTTGCGTGAAGTGGCTGGGCAGGGCGCTGCGGATCGCTATGGTCGAGGGCAGCGCGTTTGGCGGATCGGGAGAACGGGTGGTGAATGCGGTTTTCAGGCGGCTGGCGATGATGTTGCTCCTTGCCGGGGTGGCGGCCCTCGCGCCGTTCCATGTGGAACCGGCGAAGGCCGGTCAGGATCTCGGAAACCTGCCCAAGGCGGCGGTGGCCGAGCCCGCTCCCGAGATCAGCTTCGCGACGGTCGACGGCAGACAGTTCAAGCTCTCGGATTTTCGCGGCAAGCCGGTGCTGCTGTGGCTGATCGCCACCTGGTGTCCGACCTGCGAGGTCTCGGCCCAGGCACTGGCCGAAAACATCGACCAGCTCAAACGCGACGGGCTGGTGATCGTCACCCTCAAGCTCTACAAGAATCTGGGCTATCCCGGACCGGACATCGCCGCCTTCGGCAAGAAATGGGCGGGCGATGCCTACACCGCACCCAACTGGCTGTGGGGCGATGCCGGCAAGCGCACCAGCTTCATCTACGACCCGCCCGGCTTCCCGGACATCTACTGGCTGGTCGATGCCGAGGGCATCCTGCGGGCCGTGGACACCGCGCCCAATGTGACCATCGACAAGATCCTCGCCTTCGCCGCCGGCTCCTGAGGGTTTCCACGGCATGATCGAGCGTTACGCCTCTGCCATGGCCCTCGTCTATCGAGGGGCCGGCTACCGGCTGCTGACCCTCGGCCTGTTTCTCGCCTTTCTCACCCTCTATCTGTTCCTGCTGCCGGGCGCCTATACGGGCGGCATCATTGGCTGGGTATCGCTGCGTTTCCTGACCCCGACACTGATCTTCTTCGCGGTGTTGCTGTCGGTCCTGGTGAGCCTGTCGCTGACCTTCAGCGTCTACGGTTTCCGGGTGGCGGCGTCGGCCAAAGGGCAGGGCGCGAGCCTCCTGTCGGTGGCGACCTCGATCCTGCCCGGGCTTCTTTGCTGCACGCCGCTGGTGCCGACCCTGCTGGCGCTGGCCGGCGCCTCGACGCCGACCATCTTCGGCCTCAGCGGTCGTATCCAGGGCATCTTCGCGACCTATGAGGTGCATTTCCTGGCGGCGGCGGCGCTGCTGCTGCTCTATGCGCTGCATCGAAGCGTCGGCCATCTGTTCCGCGCCTGCCCGGTGACCGCCGCCGAGCGTCCGGCCTAGGGCATCACCCGGAAGGCCTTCAGGAAGAAGTCGGGGCCGCCGAAATTGCCGCTCTTGAGGGCCAGCGCCAGGGGTGGATCGCCGAGACTCACCGTCGCCGGCACGCCGGGATCGATCTGCGGGCCGATCCTCAGCGCGGTGATGCCCAGAGCCTGACAGACCGCGGCCGAGGTCTCGCCGCCGGCCACCACCAAGCGGCGCACCCCGTTCGCCACCAGAGCCCGGGCGATCGCCGCCATCGCTTGCTCGACGACGGCTCCGGCCCGCTCGCGGCCGAGCGCCCGCTGGGCGGCCTCGACCTTTTCCGGAGGCGCGCTGGCATAGATCAGCACCGGCCCGTTCTCGAGATGCGGCTTCGCCCAGGCGAGGATCCCGGTGGCATCGAAACCCCGGGCGAGTTCCACGGGATCGAGGGCCAGCGCCGGACGTTCGGCCGCGAACACGCGGATCTGCTCCAGGGTCGCCGCCGAGCAGGAGCCGGCCAGCACCGCTTCCTTGCCGGCAATGGGTGGCAGCTGGGCGGCTTCCGGGTTCTCCTCGAGCAGGCCGGTGCGGCGGAAATTGTCCGGCAGCCCCATGCCGATGCCGGAGCCGCCGGTGACCAGGGGAAGCTCGGCGCAGGCATGGCCGATGGCCATCAGATGGCCGTCGTGAAGGACATCCGTGATGGCATGGCGCACCCCTGCCGCGCGCAATTCCGCGAGACGGGCGCGGATCGCACCTTCGCCCTGGCGCACCACCGCATAGTCGACCAGACCCACCCGGTGCGGGGTCTGGCGGCCGAGCACGCGCAGCAGGTTGCTGTCGGTCATCGGCGTCAGGGGATGGTTGCGCATGTGGGTGTCGGACAGCAGCAGGTCGCCGACGAACAGATGGCCCTTGTAGACGGTGCGACCGGTTTCGGGAAAGGCCGGGCAGGCGATGGTCAGATCGGCGCCGAGGGCATCCAGCAGGGCATCGGCGACCGGGCCGATATTGCCCTTGTCGGTGCTGTCGAAGGTCGAACAGTATTTGAAGAAGAACTGGCGGGTATCGGCCCGCCGCAGCCATTCCAGCGCCGCCAATGCCTGCCGCTTCGCCTCTTCCACCGGGCAGGTGCGGATCTTCAGGGCGATGGTCACCGCATCGACCTCGCCGGCGAGATCCTGCGCATCGGGAACGCCCAGGAGCTGGACGACGCGCATGCCGTGGCGCACCAGCATGTTGCAGAGATCGGTGGCGCCCGTGAAATCGTCGGCGATGCAGCCGAGCAAGAGCGGCATGGTGGACCTCCCCTGGTTCCATCGGGGCCAGCATAGGCGATTCCGGGCGGTCTTGAAGCCGCTGGCGATCCATCACATCATGACAGCCACCGGGAAGGTCGGGAAGGCCACCCGGGATTTCTGCACGGAGTGCGCATGGCCAAGAGCCTCTACGACATCCTGGGCGTGTCCCGAACCGCGAGCGAGGAAGAGATCCGCTCCGCCTACCGGCGCCTCGCCAAGCAGTATCATCCCGATTTCAACGCCGGCGACCGCGCCGCCGAGCGGATGTTCAAGCGGGTGTCCGCGGCCTACGAGATTCTCGGGGATCGCGACAAGCGGGCCCGCTACGACCGTGGCGAGATCGACGAGGAGGGCAAGGACCGGGTGCCCGGAGGCGGCTTCTGGCGGGAGGCCGGTACGGCCGGGGCGGGGTTTCGCTCCGGCGGCGAGTTCGGCGGCTTCGAGGACATCATCAGCGAACTGTTCGGCCGCGGCGGCGGGCGTCGGGGCGGCCGCGGCTTCGGCTTTTCGGGCGCCTTCCGCAACGCCGGAGGCGAGGTGCGGCTGCGGCTCTCGCTCGATTTTCTCGATGCCGTTCGTGGCGGCCGCAAGCGGGTGACCACGCCCGACGGGCGCAGCCTCGAGGTCAACATTCCGCCGGGGGTGGAGAACGGGCAGGTGCTGCGGATCCGCGGCCGCGGCACCACCGGCATCGCCGGCCAGCCCGGGGATTTGCACATCGAGATCGAGGTCCGCGATCATCCCCGGTTCAGGCGCCAGGGGCGCGACATTCATCTCGATCAGCCGGTGCCGCTGGAGATCGCGGTATTGGGCGGCAAGCTCCGGGTGCCGACCGTCGATGGCGAGGTACAGCTCACCATCCCCAAGGGCTCGAGTTCGGGGCGCGTGCTCCGACTGCGCGGCAAGGGCATCGCCGATCGCTCCGGCAGGCGTGGTGATCAGCTCGTGCGGCTGCTGGTGACTCTGCCCGAGCGCATCGACCCCGAGCTCGAGGCGGCCATCCGCCGCTGGGTCGAGGGCAGGACCCGGACCGCCGTCTGACGAGGTTTCCGGCGCGGTTCAGGAGGGCGGTTCGAGCCGCCAGATCCCGCCGTCGGCGGCATCGTTCAGCAGATACAGGAGACCGTCCGGGCCCTGGCGGACGTCGCGGATGCGGCCGATCCGGCCCTCGAGAAGGCGTTCTTCCGAAAGGACACTGTCGGCGGTCACTTCGAGACGCGCGAGGAGCTGCGCGCGCAGGGCACCGACGAACAGATCGCCCTTCCAGCCGGCGAGCCGGTCGCCGGTATAGAAGGCCATGCCCGAAGGGGCGATGGAAGGCACCCAGTACCAGAGCGGCTGTTCCATCCCCTCCTTGGCGGTGCCCTCGCCGATGGGCAGCCCGGTGCCGTATTCGCGCCCGTAGGTGATCACCGGCCAACCGTAATTGGCGCCCGGCTTCAGGATGTTGATCTCGTCCCCGCCCTGGGGGCCGTGCTCGTGGATCCAGACTTCTCCGGTGGCCGGATGGAGTGCCATGCCCTGGGGGTTGCGGTTGCCCCAGGTGTAGATTTCGGGCAGAGCGTCCTCGCGCCCGACGAAGGGATTGTCGGGGGGCACCGAGCCGTCCGGCATGAGCCGCAGCACCTTGCCGGCATGGCTCATCAGGTTCTGGGCGAGCTGGCGGCGACCGCGATCGCCAGAAGTGATGTAGAGATAGCCTTTCCGGTCGAACAGCAGGCGCGAGCCG
>CAYYZI010000032.1:0-12391 GCA_964475675.1 uncultured Geminicoccaceae bacterium | reverse complement strand
TGATCGTCACGCCGTAGACGATCAGGGTCAGCGAGGGCGGGATCATCAGCCCCAGGGTGCCGGCTCCGGCCAGGGTGCCGATGATCATGTGTTCGGGATAGCCGCGCCGCCGGAGCTCGGGAATCGACATCTTGCCGATGGTGGTGACGGTCGCCGCCGAGGAACCGGAGACCGCGGCGAACACCGTGCAGCCGACGATGTTGGTGTGCAGCAGGCGGCCCGGCAGGCGCGCCATCCAGGGGGCGAGGCCGTTGAACATGTCCTCCGACAGGCGGGTGCGGAACAGGATCTCGCCCATCCAGATGAACAGCGGCAACGCCGTCAGCGCCCAGGACGAGCTCGAGGTCCAGATGGTGGTGATCATGGCGTCGCCGGCGGGCCGGGTGGTGAACAGCTCCATGCCGACGAGCGCCACCCCGAGAAGCGCCAGCCCGACCCACACGCCGGTGCCGAGCAGGAAGAAGAGGGTGAACAGGAAGACGATGGTGAGCCAGAACTCGTCCATGACTATTCGATCACCCCGCCGTCACCGACCTTCGGCTCGCCGCCCATGGCGACGCGCACCAGATGGTCGGTCAGGGCGATGGCGAAGACGACGGTACCGATCGCCATGGAAAGCTGGGGAATCCAGATCGGGGTGGCGTCCTGGCCCTGGCTGATATCGTGGATGAGGTAGGAGACGCGGACCGCCTTGACCGCATAGAAGGCGAAATACCAGGCCAGAAAGCTGCCGATCCCGAGGCACCAGAGTTCGCCGATCCGCCGGGCCCTGCCCTGGAGCCGGGTGAGCAGCAGGCTGACCCGGATATGGGCGCCGTGATTGAGGGCGTAGGCCAGCGCGAAGAACGAGGCGGCGGCCATGAAATAGCCGGCATAGTCGGTCGAGCCCGGAAAGGTGAGGCCCAGCCAGCGCACCAGGATCTGGGCGAGGATCACCAGCAGCAGCACGAGCAGGGCGCCGGCGGCGATCACGCCGCAGACCGCATAGAGCCCGTCCAGCACCCGTCGCACGAGACCGCGTCTCCCCCCGTCGCCGGGGGGCCGGAGCCCCCCGGATCGCAGGCCGGCGGGCGGCGGTGCCGCCCGCGCCCGACCCTATTTCATGGAACGGTAGGCTTCGAGGATCTGCTTGCCGGCATCCCCGGCGGCTTCCAGCCACTCCTTGGCCATCTGCTCGCCGATCTTCATGAAGTCGGATTTGAGCTGCTCGCTGGGCGGCTGCACTTCCATGCCATGAGCGGCGAGCTGCTTGAGATACCAGCCGGCCAGCAGCTCCGATTCGAGGGTACCGGAGATCTCGGCCATGTAGCCGCAGGCCTTGAGCACGTTGCGGGTGGTGTCGTCGACGCTCTCCCAGGCCTGCTTGTTGACGAACACGTAGTTGCGCGGCAGCCAGGCCTGCACGTCGTAGAAGTATTTGAGATGCTCCCAGACCTTGCGGTCGTAGCCGGTGGAGCCGGAGGAGATGAAGCTCTCGGCGACGCCGGTGGCCAGCGCCTGCGACAGCTCGGCGGCCTCGATCTGCACCGGCTGGGCACCCATCAGCTCGGCGAGACGGGCGGTGGCGGCGTTGTAGGCGCGGAACTTGACCCCCTTCATGTCGGCCGCCGAGTTGAGCGGCTTCTTGGTGTAGATGCCCTGCGGCGGCCAGGGCACGGCGTAGAGCAGCACCAGGTTCTGCTCCTCCAGCACCTTCTCGATGACCGGTCGCGCCGCCTTCCACAGCTTCTTCGATTCCTCGTAGGAGGTGGCGAGGAAGGGCACCGAGTCGTAGCCGAACACGGCGTTCTCGTTCTGGTGTGCGGACAGGAGGCGCTCGCCGATCGGCGCCTGGCCGGTCTGCACCGCGCGCTTGATCTCGTTGCCCTTGAACAGCGAGCCGCCGCCATGGACGACGATCTCCAGTTCGCCGCCGGTGCCGATCGCCACGCATTTGGCGAAGCGCTTGCCGTTCTGGGTATGGAAATTGCTGTCGGCATAGGCCATGGGCATGTCCCATTTTTCGGCCGCCGAGAGCGGGCCCGCGGCAAGCAGTCCGGCGACGCCGGCCGCGGCAAAGAGCAGTTTCTTCATCTGTCCGCCTCCTCTCCACGGGACCGGTCGAAAGCGTGGACCGGCCCATTCATGTGGCGACACGGTACCCACCCGGCTCGGGCCGGGTCAACCGCCAAGCTTCCGCATTTCGTGAAGGGCCGTGTGCCCGATTCCCGCGGCCGAACGTGCTAGGTTGCGCGGCGGATCGGAGGGCAACGCATGCGCGGCCAGTGGCTGATTGCAGTAGCAACCGTTTTCGTCGGGGCGGCCCAGGCCGCCAGTCCGGCCGATACCATCCGGCATCCGCGGGCGCATTTCCGGGTCGCCGATCCCGCCAGACTCGATCCGCCCGCCGCCGAGACCGTCTATCGCCGGCTGCTGCGGACCATGCTGCGCGGCTATGCCCTGTCGGGCGAACCCGGCGCCTCCTATGCCGGCTGGCGGCGCTACAACCGCCATCCCTATCGCTCGGCCACCCATGGCGAGCGCTATGTCAACAACTACGCCAATCCGGTGGCCCGGGCCTACGGCCGGTTCGAGAAAGCCGGGAAGCTGCCGCCGGGCAGCCTGCTGGCCAAGGATTCCTTCACCGTCACGGCAGCCGGCGGGGTCTATCCGGGGCCGCTCTTCCTGATGGAGAAGCTCGCCCCCGGCACCTCCCCGGAGACCGACGACTGGCGCTTTGTGATGGTGATGCCGGACGGCAGCCTGTTCGGCGACACCACCGGCGACAACAGCGGTGCGGTCGCCTTCTGCGCCGGCTGTCACAGGACCACCCCGGACACCGACGATCTGTTCTTCCTGCCGCCGGCGCTGCGCGTCCGGTATCCGGAAACGGGGACGCAGGACTAGGCGCGGTCAGGCCGCCTCGCGAAGCCGCTGCAGGCGCCGCGCCGCGGCCTCGCGATGCTCGGGCCGGATGTGGCTGCCGAGAGTCGAGATCACCAGGGCGACCACCGCCGCATCGTCGGTGAAGCCGATGCCGGCCAGCATGTCCGGCACCAGATCGGCGGGCAGGACGAAATAGGCCACGGCACCCAGCAGAATGCGCCGCACATGCGCCGGGGTCGCCGGATCACGGGCACACAGCCAGGCCGCGGCGATCTCCTCGGCGAAGGGCAGGCGGGCGAACACCGCCGCCAGCTTGCGCCAGAAGCGCCGGCCGTCGCTGTCGGCGCGCCCGGCCAGTACCGCCAGCGTGTCGAGCCCGATCATCCGTCACCTCCCGCCGGTGCTGCGAGACTTCTGGTGCCCCTGGCCGGACTCGAACCAGCACGCCCTCGCGGGCAGCAGATTTTGAGTCTGCCGCGTCTACCAGTTCCGCCACAGGGGCACGTTCGCCAGTCTAGGTGGGCGCCACCGCGGGTCAAGCGCGGGCACTTCGCACAACTCCCTTCACGACGTGGCGATCCGGTCATCACGCCGGGATCGCCATGCCGCGATCCGATGTGACGCCCATCGGCCCGCACCCGGATCTAGTCTCGCCAGTGCAGACCGGGCCGGCCGGCGACACGGCCGGAACCCGGAACCGGGCAGGCAAGACAAGCAAGCCGATGTGGGAGACGGATCATGGCAAGTGCAGGAATCGCGGACCGATCCCGGTCCAGGAGCAGGGCGGCGCCGTTCTCGCTGGCCGTCGGCCGCAAGGCGCTGTGCGGAACCAGCGCCCTCGCCAGTGCCGGGCTGATGGCCGTGGGCTCCGGCAGCGCCCAGGCCCAGGTCAAGGGCATCGAGCTGGGGCTCGGCGGCTTCGCCAACGAATACCTGTTCGTGACCGCGGTCGACGAAGACAACAACGACAATCGCGACTTCAACGAGGTGGCCACGCATTTCGACGGCGAAATCCACTTCACCGGCAAGACCACTCTCGACAACGGGCTCACCTTCGGCTTCCAGGCCGAGCTGGAGCTGCCGACCGGCGGTGACCAGATCGACGAAGTGTTCATGACCGTCGAGGGCAACTTCGGAAAGTTCGTGCTGGGCGGCGACAACAGCGCCAGCTACGTGATGGGCCTCGGCCTGTGGGACCCTTACGTGGGGGTGCCGATCAACTCCGGCTGGGTCAGCGACTTCGCACCGCCGCCGCCGGGCATGACCATCAGCTTCCGCAGCCCGGCGGTCAGCACGGCGATCGACATCACCAACGACGACAACACCTTCAAGTACTTCACCCCGCGCATCGCCGGCTTCCAGTTCGGGGTCAGCTACACCCCCAATGCCAGCTTCAGCGGCAATCCGACCAACGGTTCGGTGGACACCGCGGGGCTCACCTACAGCAACGGGGTGTCGGTGGCCGCCAACTATCTCGGCAGCTTCGGCGATGTCGATGTCGGGATCAGTGGCGGCTACGCCCGGGCCAGCGCCGGCGATGCGATCGAGGCTCTGGGCGGCGACGACCTCCAGCAGGTGATGACCGGCGGCTTCATCAAATACGCCGGTTTCAAGCTGGCCGGTTCCTACGCCAAGGAGATCGACGGCCGCTACAACACCGCCGGCACGGTTTCCACCGAGGGCCAGTCCTGGGTCGCCGGACTGTCCTACCGGACCGGTCCTTGGGCGGTGGGGGCCGCCTATTTCCACGGCGAGGTGGAAGGTCAGATCGCCAACAACGGGGACGACGAGCAGGACGCGGCCAGCATCGGCGTTTCCTACGACATCGGTCCCGGCATTACGGCCGCGGTCAACGGCCTCTATGCCAATTACGACACCGACGAAGGCGAGGACTCCAGTGCCCTGGCGGCCAGTGTCGGCTTCTCCCTGTCCTTCTGAGCTCCTCCCGCCGGGACACGGGACCCCGCGGGGTCCCGTGTCCCGGCGGCGGCTGCACGGGATCCTCTGGCTGGCCTCCTACCCCAAATCCGGGAACACCTGGATGCGCGCCTTCCTCGCCAATCATTTCGCCAACAGGGCCCGGCCGGTTCCCGTCAATCGGCTGCCCGATTACGCGATCGGCGACAATTTCCGCATCCATTACGCGCGGGTCGGCGGCCGCCCGGCGGAGGAACTGACCGAGGAGGATCTCCGCGCCCTGCGACCACTGGTGCATCGCTGGTTCGCGGCCGCCCGCGGCGAGACCGCCATCGTCAAGACCCACAGCCTGCTGGGATGGGTGGACGGCGCACCGCTGATCACCGAGGAGGTCACTGCGGGCGCGCTCTACATCGTCCGCAATCCCCTCGATGTCGCGGTCTCCTTCGCCCACCACTACCAGACCGGCTACGGCGAGGCGGTGGAGGCGCTGTGCCGTCCCGACAACTACCTGCCGGCCAGCGACCGGCTGTTCATCCAGTACATCGGCAGCTGGTCGCAGCATGTGCGGAGCTGGACCGAGACCCCGGGTCTGCCGCGGCTGGTGGTGCGCTACGAGGACATGCTGCAGCGCCCGGTGCGGACCTTCAAGACGGTGGTGCGCTTCCTCGGTCTGCCGGAGGAACCGGCCCGGCTGCGCAAGGCGATCCGCTTTTCGAGCTTCGAGCAGCTCCGCGCACAGGAGCAGCGCGAAGGCTTCGTCGAGGCCCGGCCCGATCGCCGGGTTCCGTTCTTCCGCAGCGGCCGACGCGGGGTCTGGCGGCGGACACTCACCCCCGGCCAGGTGGCACGGATCGTCGAGGCGCACGGGCCGGTGATGCGGCGGCTGGGCTATCTCGATGCGCGCGGGAGACCGCGGGCATGAGCATGCAGCCGCGTCGCCGGCCGCCTCTGCGGGCGGCACCCCGGCCCCACCAGGTGCCGCTCGGCCACGCTCTGCGGGCGGGCTTCGCGCTGTTGGAGGCGGGACGGCTGGCCGAGGCCCGCCATCTGTTCGAACAGCTGCGTCTGTCGGCCCCGGACCATCCCACCGCGCTCACCATGCTGAGCGTGATCGCCTTCCGCCTCGGCGAGGACGCGCTGGGCGAGGCCTATCGCGAGCGGGCGATCGCCGTGTATCGTGGCCATCTGCAGCAGGCGCCGGGCGAGCCGGGACTGCTGGCGCCGCTCGTCAATCTGCTGCTGGCCAAGGGGCTCGAGCGGGAGGCCGAGGCATGCAGCCGGGAACTGGAACTGGCCCTCAACCCGATCCGCTCGGACACCGCGGCGTTCTGCGCGCGCTGGCGCTCGGCGCGGGCCCGCGGGCTGCCGACGCTGCTCCTGGTCACCATGCCCAAATCGGCCAGCGAGACCATCTGGAACCGGGTGGCGGCGGGTCTCGACCTGCCGCAGACGCATCTCTCCCTGGGACTGTTCCCACATTGCTGCCTGCTCGCCTCGAGAATGCGCCAGGCGCGTCAGGGCGGGCTCACCAGCAAGGAGCACATCCTGCCCACCGCCCACAATCTGGCGCTCCTGTGGGAGCACGGGATCGACCGGCTGGTGGTCCATCTGCGCGACCCCCGCCAGGCGGTGCTGTCCTGGGCCCATTTCGTGCAGGAGGATGTGGCGCAGCGGCGGATGGGGGCCATCTGGCGTTCCACCGTGCCGCCGCGAGCGGTGCTCGACCGCGGTTTCGAGGCGGTGCTGGACTGGTGCATCGACACTGTGCTGCCGCGTTTCGTGGATTTCGCCCGCGCCTGGGGCGAGTGCGCCGGGCAGGGCGGAAACCTGCCGCGGATCCGCATTCTCACCTACGAGCGCTTCCTCGCCGATCCCGGGGATTACATGGAAGTGCTTCTCGGGCATTTCGACATCCCGGCGGAGACCTTCGATGCGCAGGCCGCGGCCGCCGCCGCCTCGGTCCATCTGCGGCAGGGCCGGGTCGATGAATGGCGAACCGTGTTCACGCGCGCGCAGCGCGCCCGTGTGAACCGGCTGGTGACCGCCGAACTGTGCCGCCGGTTCGGCTGGCAATGGCAACCCTCGAGCCGGAGAAACGCTCATGCCGACTCCCTCTGACCCCCGGTTCCGGACGCTGGTTCTGGGCCTGCCCGTCGTTGTCCTGCTGGCCGGCTGCGGGCTCGCCGATCCCGACACCCGCTATCCGGTCAGTCCCCGTCTCGCCAAGCAGGCGCAGAACACCTACGGCACCCCCAACGAGACCAAGGGCAGCATCATCGACGCAATGCCCGGCGCCGAACAGAAGATCGGGTCCGGTCCCAGGACCGATCCCGGCGGACCGAGGATCGCCTGGCGCTTTTATGGCGACACCGGCCCCGACCAGGCCAAGCTCCAGCCGACGGCGGTGACGCCGCAGGCCGGGCTGTTCGGGCCGCGCACCGGCGAGGTCGACCCGCGGCTCTGGCGGGCCGCCCTCGACGCCGTGGCGCTGATGCCGCTGACCCTGTCGGATCCGAAGAAGGGGGTGATCCTGACCGACTGGTACAGGCTGCCGGAACTGCCGAACCAGCGGGTCAAGATCGCCATCTACGTGGTCGGTCGGGGGATCTCGCCACAGTCCCTGCGGGTGGCGATCCAGCGGCAGGAGAAGGATGCCACCGGCCGCTGGGTCGATCGTCCGGCCGCACCGGGCTCCATCCTCGAGCTGGAACGCCGCATTCTGGAGCAGGCGACGGCCGCCGCCGAGGCGCGTTCAGGAAGCTGAAGGGCTCTTCCCGCTTTCGGCCGGCTCGACCCGCAGGTGGGTGCCCTCGATGCCGGTCACCCGGACATGGCTGCCGGCCGGCAGGTCGGGTCCGGTGACCGGCCATACCGTATCGCCCACCCGCACCCGGCCGGTACCGGCCCGGATCGGCTCGACCAGCTCGAATTCGCGGCCGATCAGCTGTTCGCCGCGCCGGTTGAGGCTGTCTGCCTCGTCGCTCGCCCGCAGCAGGCCGAAACGGCGCTGCGCCCACAGCCAGCCGCACACGCTGACGAGGCCGAGACCGGCGAAGGACAGGAGCTGCCACTGCCAGGCGATAGCGGGGTCGATCAGCAGCAGCAGCCCGGTCAGGAAGGCGCTCACCCCGAGCCACAGGAACACGAAGCCCGGGGCGAAGATCTCGACCACCACCAGCAGGACGGCGAAGGCCCACCAGTACCAGAAGCCGATCATCATTCCCGGGCGTTCTCCTCCCACGGTCCCGGCGGGGACGGCGGCGTGGTCCGGCGGCCGCGACCGGCCTCCATGGCGAGTTCGGCGATGCCGGCCAGCGAGCCCAGAATGCCGGTCACCTCCATCGGCAGGATCAGGGTCTTCTGATTGTTGCTCCGGGCGAATTCGCCGAGGGTGCTGAGGTATTTCTGGGCCACGTAGTAGTTGATGGCTTGCACGCTGCCGCCGGCCAGGGCCGCGGACAGCATCTCGGTCGCCCGCGCCTCGGCCTGGGCCAGCCTTTCCCGCGCCTCGGCATCCCGGCTGGCGGCCTCGCGGCGCCCCTCGGCCTCGAGGATGGCCGCCTGCTGTTCGCCCTCGGCCTTGAGGATCGCCGACTGGCGCATGCCTTCGGCGAGCAGGATCTGGGCACGCTTGTCGCGTTCCGCCTTCATCTGCCGGGCCATGGCATCCACCAGATCGGCCGGCGGCGTGATGTCCTTGATCTCGATGCGGGTGACCTTGACTCCCCAGGGGCCGGTCGCCTCGTCGACCACATGCAGCAGACGGAGATTGATCTCGTCGCGCTTGGAGAGAAGTTCATCCAGATCCATCGAGCCCATCACCGTGCGGATGTTGGTGGTGGTCAGATTGAGGATGGCCCGCTGCAGATCGCGCACCTCGTACGCGGCCCGGGCGGCGTCCAGTACCTGGGAGAAGACCACCCCGTCGACGGTGATCAGGGCGTTGTCGCGGGTGATCACCTCCTGAGAGGGGACATCGAGCACCTGCTCCATCATGTTGAGCCTGGCGCCGACGCGGTCGACGAAGGGAATGATCACGTTGAGACCGGGGCGCAGCGTGCGCACATAACGGCCGAACCGTTCGACGGTCCATTCCTCGCCCTGGGGGACCGACTTGATCCCCAGGAACAGCAGCAGCAGAAACAGAACGACGAGGGCGATGACCAGGATGGAGAAGGCTTCGGGCAGCATGAGTGCGGCTCCAGACGCGAGGGGGCGACCACCCGTGGGGCCGCACGCCCGCAGCTTTACGCCTGTGGGTATGGCCACCGCAATCTCCCATCTTGTGATCCGCGGTCCGGGCATGTAGGCAAAAGTGCCTTCCACCGGCAAAACCATTGCAGGTCTGCATTGATACGAAAATTCTACGACTGGACGATGCGCATGGCCGCCGGACCCCGGGCCGGCTGGGCCCTCGGTGCGGTCTCCTTCGCCGAAAGCTCGTTCTTCCCGATCCCGCCCGACGCCATGCTGGTGCCGATGATCCTGGCACGCCCCGAGCGCGCCTACCGGCTGGCCCTGATCGCCACCGTGACCAGCGTGGTGGGCGGCATCGCCGGCTACGCGATCGGCTACTTCCTCTACGAATCGCTGGGTCGCCCGATCATCGAGTTCTACGGCTACACCGAAGGCTTCGAGGCGATGCGGGCGACCTACCGCGAGTGGGGCCTGTGGATCATCCTGATCAAGGGGTTCACGCCGATTCCCTACAAGATCGTGACCATTGCCAGCGGCGTCTCGGGCTTCGCCCTCGGACCCTTCATCCTCGCCTCGATCCTCACCCGCGGCGCACGCTTCTTCCTCATAGCCCTGCTGCTGCGGCATTTCGGCGAGCCCATCCGGGTGTTCATCGAGCGCCGGCTGACCCTGATCACCAGCGCCTTCGTGGTGCTCATCATCGCCGGCTTCGCCGCCCTGAAGTTCATCTGAGGAACCGGGAATGAGCCTCTCGCAACGCTCCCTGGCGCTGCTCCTTCTGCTGCTCACCGGCGCCGGGCTGGCCGGCGCCTATGTGATGCAGTACGGCTTCGGTCTGGAGCCCTGCCAGCTCTGCCTCTACCAGCGCTATCCCTACATGGCGGCGGTGCTGGTGCTGGGGATCGGTCTCGCCTCCGGCATGCTGCGGGCGGCGCTGGCGGCGGCGCTGCTGCTCTATCTCCTCGATGCCGGCATCGCCCTCTTTCACACCGGCGTCGAGGCCGGGATCTTCAGCCTGCCGGAGGGCTGCGCGGCGGCCGGGCCGGCCGCCAGCCTGGCCGAGCTCAAGGCGCAGCTTCTCGCCACCGTGCCCCGCTGCGATCGTCCGGCGGCGATCATCCTCGGCCTTTCCATCGCCGCCTGGAACGCCGTCTTCGCCCTCGCCCTCGCCGTCCTCGCCGGCTTCGCCCTGTGGCGTGGCAAGGGCGAGACCGGGACTGCGCCGGCCCGCGCCTGATCGCCGCGAACGTGCTAGGTTCGAGGAGAAATCGGACTTCAACCGGCCTCTATCGGGGAGGAACGCGATGCTGAAGACCATTCTGGTGGCCGTCGACGGCTCCGAGCATGCCAAGAAGGCGGCGCAGTTCGCCGGCGATCTCGCCGGCCATTACCAGGCCGAGCTGGTGGTCGCCCATGTGCTGGTCAACCGGAAGATTCCGGAACCCCTGCGGCGCATGGCCGAAATCGAGCATCTGGTCGAGGTGGAGCCGCCCAAATCGCTCGGCCCGGGCATCCTGTCGACCGCCCCCGAGGACGATCTGGACGCCAAGATCATCGCCGCCCTAGGCGACAAGATCATGGCCGATGCCGAGCTCGTCGCCCGCGAGGCGGGGGCCCGCAAGGTCTCCAAGATGGCGCTCACCGGCGAGCCGGCCGACGCCCTCCTGGAAGAGGCCGAGCGGGTCTCGGCCGATCTCATCGTCATGGGCACCCGCGGCATGGGGGATCTCGGCGCGCTCCTGCTCGGCAGCGTCTCGCACAAGGTCATTCAGCTCGCCAAATGTCCGGTGACGGTGGTCAAGTAGCCCCGTCACCGAGGGCGAAGACGGTGCGCCCGTCGACCAGCGTGCGCACCGTCCGCCCACGGAACTCCCGCCCCTCGAAGGCGGTGTTCTTGGACAGGGAGCGCAGCCCGGCCTCGGTCACCGTCCAGCGGGCGTGCGGATCGAACAGCACCAGATCGGCCGGGGCACCCACCGCCAGCCGGCCGCCCTCGATGCCGAGCAGGGCGGCCGGGCGCGCGGTGAGGGCGGCGAGCAGGCGGAGCAGATCGATGCGGCCGTCGTGCCAGAGTTCGAGGCAGGCGGCGAGCAGGGTCTCGAGGCCGACCACGCCGAAGGCGGCCTGGGCGAAGGGCACCCGCTTGCTCTCCTGGTCCTGCGGTGCGTGGTCGCTGGCCACCACGTCGATGGTACCGTCGGCGAGCGCCTCGATCAGCGCCTCGCGGTCCTCCTCGGTCCGCAGCGGCGGCGACACCTTGGCATAGGTGCGATAGCCCTCGACCTCGGCTTCGGTGAGCAGCAGGTGATGCGGGCTCACCTCGGCGCTCACCGGCAGACCCCGTGCCTTGGCCCGGCGCACCACCTCCACCGCCGCCGCGGTCGACAGATGGGCGACATGGTAGCGTGCGCCGGTCGCCTCCACCAGGCGCAGGTCGCGCTCGATCATGATCACTTCGGCGCAGGCCGGGATGCCGGGAAGCCCCAGACGGGTGGCCACCGGCCCCTCGTTCATCGCCCCGCCGGCGGCAAGAGCCGGCTCCTCGGGATGCTGGATCACCAGCGCGTCGAAGGCGGTGGCGTAGGACAGCGCCCGCAGCATCACCCGGGCATCGGCGACCGCCCGGCAGCCATCGGTGAAGGCCACCGCACCGGCCTCCCGCAACAATCCCATCTCGGCGAGCTGCCGGCCCTCCGCGCCGCGGGTCAGGCAGGCAGAGGGATGGACCTTGACCGATTTGAGCTTGCGCGCGCGGCGGGCGACGAACTCCAGCATCGCCGGATCGTCGAGCGGCGGGCTGGTGTCCGGCAATGCGGCGAGACTGGTGATGCCGCCGGCGGCGGCCGCCGCCACCGCACTGTCGATGCGCTCCTTGTGCTCGGCCCCGGGCTCGCCGAGCTGCACCCGCATGTCGACGAGGCCGGGGGCCAGACAGAGGCCGGTGGCGTCGATCGTCTCGACATCCTCGGCCAGCTCGTCGGCGCGCAGATGCGGCCCGAGATCGGCGATCCGCCCGTCGCGCACCAAGAGCCCGCCGAGCCGATCCATGCCGCTTTCCGGATCGAGCAGCCGGCAGCCGAGCAGGGCCAGCGGCCGGGTCATGTCGGCGCCCGCAGATGGCGGGTGAGGTGGTCGAGACAGGCCATGCGCACGGCCACCCCCATTTCCACCTGATCGAGAATGGCGCTGCGGTTGATGTCGTCGGCCACCACCCCGTCGATCTCCACCCCCCGGTTCATCGGCCCCGGATGCATGATCAGGGCGTCGGAGCGGGCGTTCTCGAGCTTCTCCCAGGTCAGCCCGTAGAGGTGGAAATACTCGCGCAGGCTGGGCACGAAGCTGCCCTGCATGCGTTCGGTCTGCAGGCGCAGCATCATGACGATGTCGGCACCTTCGAGGCCGGCGCGCA
>CAYYZI010000031.1:0-12413 GCA_964475675.1 uncultured Geminicoccaceae bacterium | reverse complement strand
GAACAGGCCGGTGCCGATGCCGCCATCGGCCATCAGCACCCCGCGTTCGGCGAGCCGTCTGCGCAGCGGATTCATGCTCCCCTCCGCCGGCGGGGCCGGCGGTCGGCCGGGCTCGTGCGGCCCGCTGCCCGCCGTCGCCGGCGGAGCTCCGCCAAGATGACCAGGCGCCGGGCCATGTCGGCATCCGGCCATTCGGCGATCTCCGCGGCGCTGCGCAGACAGCCCCGACACAGGCCGGTGGCCGGGTCGAGGGCGCAGACGCCGGTGCAGGGGGAAGGAATTTCGGTTACGCTCGGGGATCGGGGCATCGATGCCGCCAACTGTCGGATGCGCAGGTCGCGGCTACTGTGGCGGCCCGGCGCCGCCCGGCTTGCCGGCAAACGTCTGCCGCCTGCGCGATTCCGACATCGCCATGGGGCCCGCCGCGGCCCGGGTCTGACGGCCGTTCAGTAGGCGCCGGCGCGGCTCGGAACGACGACCAGGGTCTTGAACAGGATCACCACATCGTTCCAGAGGGTCCAGTTGCGGACATACCAGGTATCGAGGGCCACCCGCTGGTCGTACTCGAGATCGTTGCGGCCGCTGATCTGCCACAGGCCGGTGAGGCCGGGGCGCACCATCAGATAGTAGACCTTGGCGTCGCCGTAGCGCTCGAGTTCCTCGGGCACCACCGGACGCGGGCCGACCAGGCTCATGTCGCCCCTGAGGACGTTGAAGAGCTGGGGCAGCTCGTCGAGACTGAGCCTGCGCAGGAAGTGCCCGAGCCGGGTAATGCGCGGGTCGTTCCTGAGCTTGTGGTCGCGCTCCCATTCGGCCCGGGCCTCGGGATCCTCGGCGAGCAGCCGCTTCAGTACCTCGTTGGCGTTCGGCACCATGCTGCGGAACTTGTAGCAGGGAAACAGCCTTCCTTCGCGACCCACCCGCTGATGGGCGAACAGCACCGGCCCGCCTTCGAGGCGCAGCAGCAGGGCGATGGTCGCCATCAGGGGTGCCACCAGCACCAGGATCAGACTGGCCCCGGCCAGATCGAACAACCGCTTGAGATAGCGCGCCCAGGGCCGCGCCAGATTGTTGTGGATCCTGAGTGCCAGCACCTCGCGGCTGAAGAAATGCGCGAGCCGGGTGTTGTTGATGGGCAGACCGCGCAGCGGCGAGATCACGTCGAGACTGCGGGTGGCCAGGCACAGCCGCTCGATCAGGTTCTCGTTGTCGGCGACCTCCTCGGCATCGAGCGCGACCACCACATGCGGACTGCCGAAGCGGCCCAGCGTCTCCCGCTCGGCCTTGCCGAGCGCCAGCACCGGCACCTCGCGCCCCTCGAGCTCGATGGACCGATCCTCGGCGTTACGCGCCGCCGGATCGACGAAGGCGATGATGTCATAGCCGAGATAACGGTCATGAGCGTAGGCCTCGGCCGTCTCCCGGGCGATCGGCCCGGTGCCGACGACGATGGTCGGTTGCCGCCAGGCACCGCGGCGCAGCATCACCGACTTGATGGCACGCCGCGCGAGCGGCACGGAAAAGACGATCAGGGTCCAGCTGGTCAGCACCCACAGGCGCGAGAAGTTGACCTTGAGCAGATAGAGGAGCGCAGCGTCGAGCAGGAAACCGATGGCCGCCACGACAACGATATCGCCGACCTCCTGCCAGAACAGCCGGCGCCGGTCGTAATGGCCGAGATACTTGAAGATCGAGACCGCGGCCGCGCTCAGCACCAGCAGGATGGCCAACCGCTGGTCGGTGAGGTTCTCGTAGGAGAAATTGACGACGCCGCCCAGCATGAAGCAGGCCAGCATGGTGGCCATGTCCATCGCCGGCAATACCGCGACCCCTCGCAGGGTCTGTGCCTGCGCGGCTCGACGCGAAACCCTGAGCAGCTGCGATGACATTCCGGCGTTCGTCCCAGTTCCGCAGTTTCTGATTTTAACAACAGTGCCAGCGATGCGGTATCTTTGTAGTTAGTACCGAAGGTGCGAGCCTGCAATGGCACGCGCGGTGCGGGCACCCGGTCGTCGCAGGCCGTCGCTTTCGTGCCATACCTTATTGCACAGGCGGGACGAACCTGTCCGTAACCGGCGTCACACTCAGTGACAAACTGCACACCATGAGGCGCAGATTGTGCCCCCGACGGGCGCTCTTACCAGAGAACGCGGCGCCGCTGTTCATCATCCCGCCCGTTAACCACATTTTCACGGGTTCGTGACAGGGTGATCGGCGACGCGGTCGTAGAAGGAGAAGCAGGTGAGCGCAGGCAGCACCGGCAAGGGATGCGGCGGCCCGTCGGCAACGCCGGTGATCTGGCTGGCTTCGTTCTCCAAGTCCGGCAATACCTGGATGCGTTTTCTGCTGGCGCGCCTGCTGTTCGGACCGGTCGCCAGCTCGGCCGAGCTCGAATGCCTGGTCCCCGACATTCATGCACCGACGGGGGCGGCCGGAACTCCCTGGCGCCTGCACCATGGGCACCTGCTGCTCAAGACCCACTGGACGTTCAACGTTTCGCGGAACCAGGGGTGGCGCATGGCCGGAGCGATCTACATCGTGCGCGACCCGCGCGACATGCTGGCTTCGCTGCTCCGCTATTTCCAGGCGACCTCGCCGCCGGCGCGCGACCGAGTGCTGGCGAACTTCGTCGAGACCGGTGGCAGCACGCCCGAGTTTGTGCGCTTCGGCTTCGGCAACTGGTGTCAGCATGTCGAAAGCTGGCTGGTCGAGGCGCCGCGCCGCGTTCCTGTCCATCTCGTCCGCTACGAGGACATGCTCGCGCGGCCACGGACCGAGCTCCGCAGGCTGGCCGAAGCCTTCGGCAGGAAAGCGGGCGACAGCGAGCTCGAAGCCTGCATCGAGGACAGCCGGATCGACCGTCTGCGGGCCATCGAGCAGCGGGATGCGGCGACCGGCACCGGTGGTCTCGGACGACTGGCGAAAGCCAGGGGCGAGGGCTTCACCTTTTTTCCCAGCGGCCGCGCCGGCACCCATCGCGAGCTCCTGCGCCGCAGTGAACTCCGGCTTCTCGAGCCTCTGTTCGAGCCCTGGCTGACCCGCCTGGGCTACCAACCGACATCGTCTGCAGAGACGAGTGCAGCCGCCGCATCGGGCCGCGTGCTCGCCGGCACAGCGGTCGGGAACATGCGGGCGGCCGCGGGCTGATCCCACCATAGCGCGCCAGCCGGCAGGACGCGCATTTTGGCGAAGTCCGGGCGCCGAACGGTGTCCGCCCGGCCTCGGGACGCCCGAAGCTCCGTTGCACGGGCTTTGTCGGCCCGGCGTTTCCCCGCCCCCGGCGGCTCCGCTGCTCTCCTCCTCGGGATGGCGGAACCGGCACCATCAGTGGCCCGCAACACCCGCGCAGACGATGCCCTGCCGGGCACGCGCATGGCAGAGCACCTCCCATCGTCTGCGATCGCCGTCGCTGTGCCCCGCTAGCAGGATCTCTCCCGCAAAGAGGCGTTCAGTCCGGATCCCATTCCGGCGCCAGACCGGCGATGTCGACAATGCGGCCGGCGGGACTGCCGAGGGCCGAGATCGCGCGCATTTCCTGCTCGTCGAGCGCGAAATCCCAGATCTCGAAATTGGCCCGCGCATGTTCGGGCTTGGAGCTGCGCGGGATGGCCACCACCCCTTCCTGCTGCACCAGCCAGCGCAGCGCGACCTGGGCCGGACTCTTGCGATGACGGGCGGCGATGCGCTCGATCACCGGATCGCCGAACACCCGCCCCCGCGCCAGCGGACAGTAGGCGGTCAGCGCCATTCCGGCGGCGCGGCAGGCCGCCAGAACCCGGTTCTGCGAAAGAAACGGGTGGTACTCGACCTGGTTGGTGACCAGCGGCGCCGCCGACAGGCGGATCGCCTCCTCCATCAGGCGACTGGGAAAATTGCTGACGCCGATATGCCGGGTCATGCCGCGCGCCCGGGCATCGTTGAGGGCGTCCATGGTCTCTGCCAGAGGGACGGCCGGATTGGGCCAGTGCAGGAGCAGCAGATCGACAGCCTCCAGACCCAGCCGGTCGAGACTCTCCTCCACCGATCGCTGCAGATCACCCTGCCGGAAGCGGTCCGGCCAGACCTTGGTGGTCAGGAAGATTTCGGCGCGGTCGATGCCGCTCGTACGAATGGCGGTGCCGACCTCGCGCTCGTTCTCGTACACCTGGGCGGTATCGATGTGACGGTAGCCGATCTCCAAGGCCGCTTCGACCAGCCGCACCGCCAACCCGTCCCGCAATTCCCAGGTGCCGAACCCGAGAGCCGGTATCCGAGCGCCATGCGCCTCCACATTGTGCACGCGCTTCCCCCCTCGATGCATCCCCCGCGAGCGCCGCCCGCCTTCGCCGACCTCCGGCCCACGGCGATCGACGCTCAGCCGACTGCAGGATGCCGTGAAACCGCGGTCGCGTCACCTCCAATCTGCGGCCTGCGGACGGGCAATCTGTGGCCTGTAGGCGGGCCGGTCGCGACCGGCGATCGCCGCCGGGGCCGGGGAGGGACCGGGCCGGGCGCCTTTCCGCGAGGGACGGGAAGCCCGGGCGGCCAGTATCGGCGAGACGCCCGAAGGCGCGGGCCGGCCGATGTTCAGGGCGCCGCCAGGAGGGCGAGAATGATGGCGAGCCCGCCGCCGGCGACCGCACCGATCACCGAGAGGCCGGCCAGTGAGCTCCAGGAGAAGGAATCGCTCCCGCTCTCCACCACCGCCCTCTGTGCGGATGCCGCCGGCTTCGGCGCGGCGGGGGTGGCGGGCGAGGGCCGGGAGCGGGCCACGGCTGCCGGACCGCGCGGGCCTTTCCGTTTCGGACGCAGACGTTCGAACACGATGCGGGCGGCGGTCGCCTCGGTGGCAGGATTGAACAGCTCCCGGACCACCCGCACTCCGGCGATCTCCGGCCGGCGTACCAGTTCGCTCGCCTCCTCCAGCGCCTCCTCCCGGCTGGTCGAGACGTAGCCGATCGTCCAACGATCACTTTCCAGCACATAGACCTCGAAATGGGTCTGCGTGATGGCCGGTGAAGCGGTCTGGCCCATGCGATCTCCTGCCATGCCCCTGGCCCGCGGGTCCGGTCGCCTGCAGTACGGGTATAGCGGCTTGCGGTAAACGGCCGGTTAACGCTGCGATTCCATCCCGCTCTTGATTTTGCCGCCCCGCGCCACTACAGGGACGCCCGAGGTCCCCATCGTCTAGTGGTCAGGACGCCAGCCTTTCAAGCTGGTAACGCGGGTTCGATTCCCGCTGGGGACGCCATCTCCCGACCGGGATTCCCGCCCTCCGGCAGCGCCCTCCCGAGACGCGGGACGCGCTTGCAATGGGCCTTCGCTCGTGCTCCCCTGCGCCCGGATCGGACCGTCTCGCAAAGGCTTCGGATCGGGGGAGGATCGGCCATGAAACTGGTACGCTACGGCCCCAAGGGGCAGGAAAAACCCGGTGTTCTCGATGATACGGGGGCCATTCGGGATCTTTCGGGCATCATCGGCGATCTCGACGGTCCGGCGCTGACGCCCGAAAGCCTCGATCGTCTGCGCCGGCTCGATCCCGAGGGGCTGCCCCGGGTCGCGGGAGAGCCGCGCCTCGGCCCCTGCGTGGCCGGCGTGGGCAAGATCGTCGCCATCGGCCTCAACTACTCGGATCACGCGGCGGAAACCGGCGCCGAGGTGCCGAAGGAGCCGATCACCTTCATGAAGGCCACCACGGCCATCACCGGGCCCTATGACGAGGTCGAGATCCCACGCGGCTCCGAACAGACCGACTGGGAGGTGGAGCTCGGCGTGGTGATCGGGCGCACCGCCAAATATGTCGAGGAAGCGGCGGCCATGGAACATGTGGCCGGCTACTGCATCCTCAACGACGTCTCCGAGCGCGATTTCCAGATGAACCATTGCGGACAGTGGGTGAAGGGCAAGAGCCACGACACCTTCGCCCCCATCGGGCCCTGGCTGGTGACCCGCGAGGAGATCGCCGATCCCAACGATCTCGCCATGTGGCTGGAGGTCGATGGCAAGCGCTACCAGGACGGCAGCACCCGCACCATGATCTTCAAGGTGCCCTATCTGGTGAGCTATCTGTCGCGCTTCATGCGCCTCGAGCCCGGCGACATCATCGCCACCGGCACGCCGCCGGGGGTCGGTCTCGGTCAGAAGCCGCCGGTGTTCCTGCGGCCCGGGCAGGTCATGCGTCTCGGTATCGAAGGGCTCGGCGAGCAGCGGCTGACGACGGTGGCGGCCTGAAGCCGGCTCATTCGGGCCGGATAACGCCCTTCTTCAGCAGCACGCAGCCATAGAGCCGGGGCTCACCGGTGGCGATCACGGCGAAGGCCTGCTGTGCCCGCTCGTAGAAGGCGAAGCGGTCGATCTTGCCGGGCGGCACCCGGCCATGCTCCGGACGGGCCAGGATCTCGCGATATTCGCGGCAGACCTCGGGCTCGGCATCGGCATCGCCCACCACCTCGATGCGCAGCGCCGGATCGGGCACGAAATCGTCGATCGGCAGCACCGACAGCACCGCCTCCAGCATGCGCGGGCCGGTCGCCCCTTCCATCCGGATCAGCTTGCGGGCCATGGTCTCGGCGGGAAAGTTGGCGTCGGCGATGACGATATCGTCGCCATGGCCC
Organism: uncultured Geminicoccaceae bacterium; assembly: GCA_964475675.1. Lineage (GTDB taxonomy): Bacteria > Pseudomonadota > Alphaproteobacteria > Geminicoccales > Geminicoccaceae > JALSRW01. The sequence goes on along the minus strand of CAYYZI010000031.1, from coordinate 5,820 downwards.
ATCGCCCGCAGGGTGTAGAGAATGTCGGCGTTGAGCAGCGGATCGATACCCTTGAGCATGGTCGCCTCCCCGATGCGCGTTTCGTTGCGCCCCGAACTGTGGCAGAAGGCGCGCCGCGTCGTCGAGAGCAAACCGGCGGCGGCCGGATGAAGGACGGGCGAAAGTGATACCGAAGACGAAACCCTGCACGAAGCCGGCGACGGCGAGGATCGGCATGGTCAGCCTCGGCTGCCCCAAGGCGCTGGTGGATTCGGAACACGTCCTCACCCGCCTGCGGGCCGAAGGCTACGCGCTTTCGGCTTCCTACGAGGATGCCGACCTGGTGATCGTCAACACCTGCGGCTTCCTCGATTCGGCCAGAGAGGAATCGCTCGAAGCGATCGGCGAGGCCATGGCCGAGAACGGGCGGGTGATCGTCACCGGCTGCCTCGGCCACGAGGCGGAGCGCATCCGGGCACGCTTTCCCGGGGTGCTGGCGGTCACCGGCCCGCAGCAGTACGAGGCGGTGATGGAGGCGGTGCACGAAGTGCTGCCGCCGCGCCACGATCCCCATCTCGATCTGGTGCCGCCCGAGGGCATGCGGCTGACCCCGCGTCACTATGCCTATCTGAAGATCGCCGAGGGCTGCGACCATCGCTGCAGCTTCTGCATCATCCCGCGCCTGCGCGGGCCGCTGCGCAGCCGGCCCGCCGCCCATATCCTGCACGAGGCGGAGCGGCTGGTCGCCGCCGGCGTGCGCGAGCTGCTGATCATTTCCCAGGATACCGGCGCCTACGGCCGCGATCTGCAGCATGCGGCCTCGAGCTTCCGGGGCGAGGAGATCCGTGCCCATATCGTCGATCTGGCACGGGCCCTGGGCCGTTTCGATGTCTGGGTGCGGCTCCATTATCTCTACCCCTACCCCCATCTCGACGCACTGCTGCCGCTGATGGTCGAAGGCGCGATCCTTCCCTATCTGGACATCCCCTTCCAGCATGCGAGCCCCGCCGTGCTGCGGGCGATGCACCGGCCGGCCCGGCAGGATCGGATGCTGGAGCGGATCCGGCGCTGGCGCGAGACCTGCCCCGAGCTCGCCATCCGCTCCACCTTCATCGTCGGCTTTCCCGGCGAGACCGAGGAGGATTTCGCCCGTCTGCTCGACTGGCTCGCGGAAGCGCGGCTCGATCGTGTCGGCTGCTTCGCTTACGAGGATGTGGCGGGCGCCGCCTCCAACCGACTGCCGGGCCATCTCCCGCCCGAGATCCGGGCCGAGCGACGGCGGCTGCTGATGGAACGGCAGGAGGCGATCAGCGCGGAGAAACTGGCTGAGCGGCTGGGCGACGAGATGCGGGTGCTGATCGACGATGCCGGTCCGGATGTGGCGATCGGCCGGAGCTACGCCGATGCCCCGGAGATCGACGGGCGGGTGCATGTGGCCAACCCTCGCGGTCTGCGGCCGGGCGATCTCGTCTGGGTGCGGATCACCGCCGCCGACGCCCACGATCTCTACGGCGAGCGCCTCGCCGAGAACCCGTCCTAGCCCTCGGCGAAGCCGCGCAGGATGTTGACCGTGTTCACCGCCAGGTCGTCGATCGCGTATCCGCCTTCCATGACGAACAGGGTGGGCAGGCCGAGGGTGGCGATGCGCTTCCCGATCTTCGGGAAGTCGTCGCGGCGGAGGCGGAAGAAGCCGATCGGATCCCGCTCGTAGGTGTCGGTGCCGACGGAGACCACCAGGGTCTCCGCCCGGAACCGGGCGATCGCCCGCAGTGCCGCCTCGAGTGCCTCGCCCCAGGCGGCGAAATCGCTGCCCGGCGGCAGCGGATAGTTGCAGGTCGCCCCTTCGCCCTCGCCGGTTCCGATCTGCTCGGTGAAGCCGGAGAAATAGGGGAAGGCGTGGGCAGGATCGCCATGGATCGAGGCGAACAGGACGTCTCCGCGGTCGTAGAAGATATCCTGGGTGCCATTGCCGTGGTGGAAATCGATGTCGAGGATGGCCACCCGCTCGGAACCGCGGTCGCGCAGCGCCTGGGCGGCGATGGCGGCATTGTTGAAGAAACAGTAGCCGCCGTAGAGGTCGCGGGCGGCGTGATGTCCCGGCGGCCGGCACAGGGCGAACACCGAGCGCTCGCCGCGCAGCAGGAAGTCGACCGCGGTGAGGGCCACATCCACGGCCGCCCGGGCGGCCTCGTAAGTGCCTTCGTCGATCGCCGTTTCGGCGGCGAAGGCATAGTAGCCGAGCTTGCCGTCGATATGCGCGGGCGGCTCGTTGCGCATGCCCCGGGCCGGCCAGCAGCTGGCGATGGCCTCGCCGTGGAAACCGGCGGCGACCCATTCCTCGAAAGCTCCCTCGAGAAAGCGCACGTAATCGGCGGGGTGGACCCGCAGCAGCGGGTTCAGCCCGTGCTGGCGGCAATGCACCACTTCGCCGAGTCCCACCTCGTCGATATGTTCCCGGATCAGATCGGCGCGGGCCGGGCATTCGAAAGGGGGAATGAATTCGCCGCCATAAAGCTCGGTACAGCTGTCCCGCATTCGGTGTTTTTCGCTGAAGACCGTGTACATTTGCGATTCCCGGCACCCGACGCAATATCACCAAGCGGAGACAATAGCAGCTCCATGGTCCCCGGCGTCTGTGGCGAAACTCACAGACCACCGGCCGCACGCCCCGGTTCGGCGGGCATGGCCCGGATCAGCCCCGTGCGTTGCCCCAGACCCGATCGGAAAGGCCGGCGGCCTTGTGAGCGAAACGCAGCGGACCATCCCAGTCGAAATTGCGGTAGACCGCGGCCAGATGCGCGAAGGGCGGCGACTGGGCGAAGAGCTGGAAGGTCAGCCGGTGCCCGGCGTAGTCCGAGTTGAGGAGATCGCGCGCCAGCGCCAGGAGACGCCTGCGGTCCTCGGCCACCCACTGTTCGTTGATGCTGTAGTATTTCTCCAGCCAGGGACCGGTCTCCGGACCGCGGAAACAGGCATGATCCGGGGTCACGCAGACCTGCCCGCCACAGAGTTCGCGGGTCAGATGGATCATCTGGTGGAGCTGCGAGATGGCGAATACGCGGCCGGCATAGAGTATCGCCTGGTTGGGCATGAGCAGACCGGCCGGGCTGCGCTCCCCCTTGGCGATCGCTGCCGTCAGATGGGCATCGATGCCTTCCCGCCAACAGGCCAGGGTAGCGAGCTTCTCCTGCACCGCCTGCTGCCGCTCGAGCCCGGTCTGGCGGACGCTCCAGAGCGCGGTGCCGATGAGCAGATCGGCCAGCCGCAGGGTGCGCTGAATGAAGGGAAAGGCGCTGTAGCGGTGCAGCGTGGCACGGATCCATTGCGCCGCCCTGGTGTGGCGGTAGAACAGCACGTTCTCCCAGGGGATCAGCACATCGTCGAAGATGACGAGGGTGTCCACCTCGTCGAAGCGATTGGCCAGCGGATAGTCCTCGATCGGTCGTCTGCCGGCGAAACCGGTGCGGCAGATGTGCTTGATGCCCGGCTGGTTCATCTCGACGATGAACCCCACCGCATAGTCGGAAAGCTCGGCATCACCCCAGTTGGCGATGGTCGGCTTGCAGAAGGCCTGGTTGGCATAGGCGGCCGCGGTTTCGTACTTGGCCCCGCGCACCACGATCCCGGCATCGGTTTCCTTCACCACATGCAACAGCATGTCCGGATCCTGGTCCTGGGGCCGTTTGGAACGATCCCCCTTGGGATCGGTGTTGGCCGAGACATGGAACGGGTCGGCGGTGATCACCTTGTCGATGTGACGCCGGATGTTTTCCGAAAACGCCGGGTTCACCTCGTCCAGTACGTCACGGCCATCATAGAGCGACCACATCTCGCCCACCGTCTCATCGCCGACCCGGGTGACGATGCCCCCGATCTCGTCGAACAGGGTGTCCACGGCCCGGCGTTTGTCCTCCCAGTCCCGGGCCTCGAGCGGCAGCCTGGAGCCGATCGCACAGCGCTCACCGTTCTCGGCGGTGAAGGTCATGATCTCGCGAAAGCGCGCCTCGTGCTGCATGTCGTAGATGCGCGCCCGGATGTCGACCAGCGGACGGAACATCGGGTGGCGCGTCACATCCGCGACGCGTTCCCCGTCGATCCAGACCTGCCTGCCGTCGCGAAGCGATTCCCGGTACTGCTCGCCGGTACGGATCATGATCCTGCCCTCCCGCATGGCCACCTTCGGCTCTTGATCCACGGAGGGAGATCTCTTGTAAACACGAACGTTACGATGATCGAATGCGGGAAAGACGAATCAGCGATCCCACATGGCCCGCAGCCGGGCGGCGAGATCGAGGAGCATTTCGGGAGCCGCGTCGGAGACCGCCGGCTCGGCATCGCCCTGCCCCGCCCCATGCCGGGATGCGCAGCGGGCGCGCACCGCGGGTGTCAGAAAGCGGCTGGGTGCGGCGCGTACGTAGCCGTCGCCGATGCGCGGGTCGGCATGGACATGGCAGCGCAGCGGCACCAGAAGCTGGAGCTGGTCCCGGGCCCGGGTGACGGCCACGTAAAGCAGGCGCCGCTCCTCCTCGATCTCCTCCGCCGAACCGGTGGCCATGTCGGCGGGGATCCAGCCGTCGATCACGAACAGCACGAACACCGCCTTCCATTCCCGACCCTTGGCCGAATGGATGGTGGATAGAACCAGGTAATCCTCGTCCTGCACCGGGCGGCCGGCCTCGAGCCCGCTGCCGAGAGGAGGATCGAGCGCGAGATCGGCGAGGAACTGCCGGCGCGACGGGCTGGCTTCGGCGGCCAGAGCGAGCTGGTCGAGATCGGCCAGCCGGCCCTCGACCTCGTCATAGAGCTCGCCGGCCAGAGGATCGTAGAAAGCCCGGATGGCGGCGAGCTCGCCCGGCCAGTCGGAACCGCCGCGCAGCCGCTCGAGCAGGGCCACCAGATCCGGCCAGAGCCCTCTCGCCGCCGCCGGCGGCGGCAGCAGCGCTAGGCCCGAGGGGTCGAAGCCCAGCCCCTCCAGCCGGTCGAGGACCTGGCGGGCGAAGGCCGGCCCCACGCCGGGCAGAAGCTGCAGCAGGCGAAAGCCGGCCATCCGGTCGCGTGGATTCTCGGCAAAGCGCAGAAAGGCCAGCAGATCCTTGACATGGGCCGCTTCCAGCAGGCGCAGCCCGCCATATTTGCGGTAGGGAATGCGCCGCCGCGCGAGTTCGAGCTCGAGGAGGCCGGCATGATGGGCGGAGCGCATCAGAACCGCCTGGTCCTGGAGCCGCATGCCGGTCTCGCGATTGGCGAGCACCTGCTCCACCACATGCCGGGCCTGGGCGGCCTCGTCGGCCACCGGGACATGCCAGGGCCTTTCCTCGCTGCGGCGCCGGCCCACCAGACGGCGGCCGAAGCTTTCCCGGCTCTCGGCCGTCAGCGCATTGGCGAGATCGAGCACCGGTACGACCGAGCGGTAGTTGGTGGAGAGGGGGAGAATGGTGGCCGGCCGTGCGAACCGGTCGCCGAACTCCAGCATGTTGCGCACGCTGGCCGCGCGGAAGCCGTAGATCGCCTGCAGCTCGTCGCCGACCGCGGTGAGGCCGCTGCCGTCGGGGCAGAGGCCTTCGACGATGCGCGCCTGCAACGGATTGGTGTCCTGGTATTCGTCGACCAGCACGAAGCGGAAACGCTCCCGCAGGATGCCGCCCAGCCGCTCGCATTCGAGCATCTGCGCCCAGCCCATGAGGAGATCGTCGTAATCGAGCAGGCCCTGCCGCTGCTTGGCCTCGGCGTACGCGTGGAACAGGCGGCGCAGCTCCGCCTCGAAGGGTGCGCACCAGGAAAAGCGGCGGGCCAGGACCTCGGCCAGCGGCCGGCCGCTGTTGACGGCGAAAGAGCAGATCT
>CAYYZI010000030.1:0-12627 GCA_964475675.1 uncultured Geminicoccaceae bacterium | reverse complement strand
GGGGGGGGGGGGGGGGGCGCGGCCGGACGCTCCGCGGGGGCGAGAAGGACCGAAGCGAGAAACCGGCGCGCGCCGGGCCGGGCGAAATGGGCACCGGGGGCGGGCGGCGCCCCGGCCTCCGGCCCGGTAGCTGCGACGTCCCCTCGCGGGGTCGCCAGGTTGGCGGCGAGCGCGCGCCGCGGCGGCGGCGCGGCGGCAGGCTCGCCCTCGATGCCCGCGCCGATGGCATTGAGCAGGGCGATCAGATCCACCGGCCGTGCCGTGGCCAGACCGTAGCTGGCAGCGGCCTCGGGACCGTTGCCTTCGACCGGCACCATCCGGGCCGCCGCCAGGGCGGCCCGAACCTCCTTCCCCTCGAGACCTGCGAGACGCCACAGAAGGGCGAGGCTCCAGCTTCGCGCGAACACTTCGCGGGCGGTCAGCCAAGCGCGCCCATCGCGGCAGTCGGCATGGCCGCGGCTCCCGTCGGGATCGCGCAGCGGCGGATTGTCGATGCGCCGGTCACAGTAAAGGCTAACCGGATGGTCGTGGGTGGAGAGGGCGAGTGCACCGGCGATCTTGGCCAGGGAAGCGAGATGCACCTGCCAGGGCGCGTAGCGTCCCGTTTTCCCGCGAACCAGACCCAGCGCGGTCGGATTGGAATCGTTGGTCACCAATGCCAGCGCCCGGCCGCCACCGTCGGTGACCAGCAGCAGATAACGGGCAGGTCGCGGCTCGGCACCGACCGCGGCGAAGGCACGGAAAATACCGGTCTCGACCCGCTCCCGCAGCCGCGCCTGGAGATCGACATCGAAGGCGAGCTCGATGGCAACGAGGCGGTCCAATGCCGCGCGGCCCAGCCGTCCTTCGATTTCCGCCAGCACCGAACCGGCGCCGGCACCGAGTAGCCGCACGGCGCGATGGCGCGGATTGACCTCCTGCGCGAAGCTCCACGGACCGCCACCCGCGAGAGCGCGCCACCGGTCCCGATCCGGCTCGGGTGGCGGCATGTTCGCGAGTTCGCGGAGTGCCGCCCGCACTTCCGGCGTGTCCCCGAAGGCGCGGCGCAATCCGAACGCTGCGCGCTGCTGGAGATAGGCCCAGCGCCCGTCACGCAACGCCCGGCCCTTCGGATCGTCGGAACGCGCGAGGACGACGGGCCGGCGCACGGCTGCTGCGAGGATCGCCTGCTCGGCCATCGACAGTTCCGCGGCCGCCTTGCCGAACAGAACCCGACCGGCGAGCTCGACGCCGTAGAGGGAGCCGCCGATCGGGGAGCCACGCAGGCCGATCACCAGCGGCAGATGGCTCGCCAGCAGGCGCTGCAGGGCGATCGACTCGAGCCCGCCGGTCACGCTCCAGATGGCCGCCCCGTCGAGCACCTCCATCCATTTGCGGCGAAGGGCCGCGAGCATCCCGCCGCTGTCCACGCCCGGCCGCAAGTGGCGCATCGAGCGCACGAGCTGCATCACCAGCGTGCTGCCACCCCGCACCCGCCCCTCGAGGAGGTACGAGCGGAGGGCCGCCGGAAAGGCGAGGAAGTCGATGCCGTAGAGATGCCACCATCTCCCGCTGTTGCGGTCCTCGATCGCGGTCAGCACCTCGAGCCACACCGTCGGCGGCCGCGCGGGCATGACGGCGAGATGGCGCTCCCAGCCTTCCGGGGCGCTGCGCCCCAGATGGGCACCGATGTCCAGGACGCCGAGAGAACGCCCGCGGCGGTCGACCGCCCAGACGGCGCGGCTGGCGGCGTCATAGCCGAGATAGGGTGCCGCCCGCTCTTCCGCCTGCCAGGTGACGGCGGCGAGGAAGGTCAACCCGATCCCGACCGCGGGCAGCAGGATCGAAACGGCCATCGCGAGGGCGGCATATCGCCAACGGGATACCGCCCGGCCACCGAAACGCGGCTGCCGTCCGAGGGTGCCGTACAGGGAAGCGAGGGTGCCTCGATCGAGCGATCGCACCGGCCGCCGCTTCCATGCGCGCGCGATGGCTCCGGGCGGACGCAGGCAGCGCAGCAGCTCGGCGCGCCATCCCCAGGCTCGGGAGATGGCGTCCTGCCGGGGCGGGCGGCTGCGGAAGGATGGGGTGGAGGGAATGGGCAGGGGCGAACTCCGGTTCGGTCGGCGCCGGCCCCATTCTGGTCTTCGATCGTCCCGTGCCGACCTCCGGCAAGGTTGCCATGGGCCGCTCTCGGCCCCGCACATGCCACACTGCGGCGTGAGACAGGCAATCGGAGAAGCGGTATGCCGCATGCCCCCGCCAGCCGGATGCAGTCGCCCGGGTTGGACACGCTGTTCGTCGTGCTGGGCTCGCTGGTCAGCGGCTGGGCGACGTTCACCGGGTTGTGGGCGGCCACGGGCTCGCTGGTCGTGGCCATCGCCTTGGTGCTGCTGATCCAGCTCGGCATGATCCATTTCGCCGGTCGGATGGCGGCCGAGCCGAATGCGAGGCGTGCCTGGCTGCGCATCTTCCCGCTGTACCTGCTGCTCATGGCGTTGAGCGTCGGTTTCGGCTACGGCTTCTATTTCGAACTCTGGTCGGGGCGGTTGTTCGCCGAACGCAGCCGCAGCGAACAGGCGGGCCGTCTGATCGAGAGCTTCGTTCCCTTCCAGACGCGGTACCAGGAGCTCGCCGCCGCCGTCGGGCGTGCCGCCGAGTATTCGCGCCGCACCGCGGAGGTGGAACGCAGGCAGGGCGGTACCTGCGGCGGCAAGGCACTGCCGGGAGACGGGCCGCGCACCCGGCTGCGGTTGCGCGAAGCCCGTCGATTCGAAGCCTTCGCCGAGCATTTCGCCGATCGCGCCCGGCGCTTTGCGGCCCTGATCGAAGAAGCCGGCCGTGCCACGGAGGCGACGGGTGTCGGCGCGCGCGCCCTCGAGCGCCAGTTCACGAGGTTGCGCGCCGAAGCCGCGGCCATGGCCGAGGACAGCCGCCTCGCCGCATTTCGACGCTACGCCGCCGCGCGTGTGGAACAGGGCCGGGGTGGTTTCCTCGACCCGCGATCGAAGCGCAGCTTCACCTGTCCCGATCCCGAGCTCGAGGCGATGCTCGAGGAGGCGCGGGCGATCCGTCTGCCGGAGGTCGCGAAGTCCTCGATCGAAGTCTTCGCGGAAACCCGCGCAGAGGCGCAGTTGCGCGCCTTGCATGTTCTCTATGGTCCGCTGCTGTGGCCCTTCCGTGCGCTCCTCGGCCGTTCGAAGGCCGAGCCGTTCGCCGGGTTCGATCCGGCCTACGATCTCGGCCCGCTCGTCTTCGCCGTCGTCGTCGACCTGCTCCTGTTCCTGCTCGCCTTCCAGCGTGGCCGTGGCGAGCTCCACCATCTCGGCCGGCGGCTCCGGCAACAGCCGACCTTCGGGCTCGCTTCCTGGCGGCGGCTGGACCGGCTCGTCGCCGGCGACGCCCTGCCGGAGAGCGTCCGCCTGTTCGAACGGGCACTGTTCGAGGACGGGAGGCATGCGTATCTCGTGATGCCTCTGGCGGACACGCCGGAATCGCGGCGTGCCCGAGCGCTCGTGCGGGCGCTCGAGGCCACCGGCGCCCTCGATGGTACACTCCGGTACCACAGGGCCGAGGATCTGCCGGAATGGTGGCGTCGGTCGCGCGCCGCATATCTCGCCGACGCCCGGGAGATCGAGACTTGCCGCATCCCGCGGCGCACGGTGCGCGGGCTCTGGCTCGACATCCTCCGCGACACGGAGCAAGAGCAGGCCGCCCCCTCCCCGCGCGTCGTGGCACTGCGTGCGGGTGGAAGCGGGAAATGACCCCGCGCGATCCGACCGCAGGAAGCACTCGGGCTCGGTACGCCGTTGGATTTCGCGAAAGTGGTGACCCGATATCGACTCTTTCGCGTTGACGCGCGGCCGTGCATTCAGAGAATGGTACTATTCCTCGAAACAGCAGAACGAGTAGCCAGGATTGTCGGAAGGAACCATGCAAGTCTATCTGTGCATGGCCGGGGAAAATCAGATCACCAACTGGATTCCCCTGCTCCATCTCGGAGCCGGGAATTTCGATGAGATCTGGCTGCTGGTCGGCCTGCGCGACCGCTCGGGCACCCCCGAGGACCGGGAAAAGGCGGAGCGTCCGGCGGAGGCATTCGAAAGGCTGCTTTCCGACCGTTTCGGTCCCGAAGACGCACCGCGTGTCGAGCGTCTCGTCACACATGCGGACAGTGCTGCCGAGACTTTCGACCACGTCTACGAGAAATGCGCGGCCAGGGATCTGCGCGTCATCGCCAATTTCACGCAGGGGACTCGGGCGATGATCTTCGGTGCTCTCGCTGCCCTGCAGCAGGCCGAACGAGACCGCGATCTGCAGGCTCGATGCTTTCTCTACATGGACCATCCGGCACGCCTGTCGTGGATTCATCCCGTTGTCCAGCAACGGGGAGAGCCCCTGCGGCCCGAGGTGCGCGTGGCACTCGAGGATTTCCTGGGACTGCGCGGCATTTCGGAAGCGTATGCGGAACGGCGTGCGGCTGGAGAGAGTCGCGCCCTCGCGCGAGCCGAGGCCACGGAGAGGCTTTTCCAACTTCTGACGGGGGACAGGCCCGACGATCCGCTCGCCAACGAGCGCATCCGCACCCTCCACGGCACGGTCCAGCGCTGGCGGGACCGCGAGGACGAACTCGGGCAGGAGGAGCTCTTCCTCGCCCGGAGCGGACTGAGCAACGAACGGGTCGACCTCCTCGAAACCGTCCTGCGGGAAGGGGCGGGAGCCTCGTTGCTGCGACGGGAGGAGAGCGGCAAAGGCTACTGGTTCCGCGGGAAGGAGGCCGTCCGCTATTTCGGCGGCGGCTGGTTCGAGGAATATCTCTTCGCGCGCGCCCGGGAAAGGCTGGCGGATCGGGCCGAAGTGCGCCTCGGCGTCCATCTGCGGGAGCGGGCGCAGGGCGGTGCCGACGGCGAGCTCGACCTCGTCATCTGGCGCAGCCCGCAGGCGCATCTCGTCGAATGCAAGGCCGGCATCATCGGGCGTGGCGGCGTGTGGCGGGAACATCCGCGGGTTCTCGCGAACTGGCAGCACATCCTCCTCGGCCCCCGGGGCCGGGTGGCGCTGGTCTGCGCCCAGCTCCCGGACAGGGACGTCGATCGCTACAACCTCGAGCGCGAGGCGGCGATGTCGCATGTGCCGATCTTCTTCGGCTGGGAGGGCGTCAACGGGTTCCTGCGCTGGCTCGACGAACTCTGAAAGGCAAGGTTGCCGAAAGGCACTGCGCTACGTTTCGACGGTAGGAAGGGAGGCGAACGACGCGGAAGCTGCGCAACTGCCGGGGCCGCGATCGCCGTTCCGGCTCCGCATGTCCGGCTCTCCTCGCTTCCCGGGAGACTCCGATGTATCGCTTCGATGTTCTCTTGCCGGTGCGGGCCGAGGCGGCCGAAACGCAGAATGCGCCTCTACTCGGCCACGATACCCTCGGCATCGAGGTGACCGAGCCGGAGCTCGCCGCGCGTTGCGGACTCGGCAATCTCGACCCACAGCACAGCGAGGGGCGCGCCGATCTCGCGGCCATCGAGCTGGCCCTCGAGCACCCGCTGCCGCCGCCGGGAGCGATCCTCGTCACCATTCGTCCGGACGCCGACGCCTTCGGTGCCATGGCCCTGTTCGCGCTGCGGGCGGGCGGCATCGAGCCGGATCGGGCCCTGCGCAAACGGGTGGCGCTCATCGCCAGGGCGGATCGCTTCGCGCACGGCGACTGGCTGGGTCCGCGCCCTCTTCCGGAGACGCCCGAGCAGGCCTGGGCCTTCTTCGCGGGTGGCGATCCGATCACCGCGGCCCTGATGGTGATCTGCGAAGATCGGACCCGGACGGTGGAAGAGCGGGTACAGCTGCTCGGCAACTGGCTGGTCACGGGCGAGCTACCCGACTGGGCGGTCGAAAGAGCGCGGGAGCGGGCCGAGGATATCGCGCGTGCCGTGACCGATGGCGAGATCGACGCCCGAACCGCGGCCGGGGGACGCATCGCCGTGGTCGAAAGCCGCCATCCGGCGGCACTGCGCCTCGGCTACTGCCTGGCTCCCGTGGTCGTCGCATGGAATCCCGAATTCCGGCCAGTCCACGGCAAGGGGTCGTACCGCAAGTTCACCGTCTGCCAGTATCGCGAAGGCTTCCTCGATCTGCCGCGGGTGATGGAAGCCCTGCGGGCCCGCGAGCCCGGCTGGGGCGGATCGCCGACGATCATCGGCTCACCCCAAGGAGCGAGCTCGAATCTCTCCATGGAGGACGTGGTGGAAGTCGTCGCCGAACACCTCCTCTTCGATCGTCCATTCCGGAACGAGGTGAAATGACCCGGTGGGCGGCCCGCCGAAAGGGAAGGAAGGCCCGGCAGCAATGGATCGCCGGTTCACCGATGCATTGCGGAACCGGCATGGGAGCGGAGAAAAAGCCATGAACAGCCGCCGCACCTCGCACCAACGCATGCGTGCGGACCGGCGCCGCTCCCGTGAGCGGTCGTCGGGGCCGAATGTCCTCGTCCTGTCCCTGGGGATGACGCCCCAGGTGGTCACCGAAACCCTGTGGGTGCTGCTGCGACGCGAGCCGCCCTTCCTTCCCGAGGAGATCCATCTCCTCACCACCGGCCTGGGTGCGGAAACCATCGCCCGCGAGCTGCTGGGCCGCGACGGCGGGCCGAACCGGCTCGAAGAGCTCGCACGGGAGTTCGGCGTGACCCTGCCCATGCCCGAGATCCATGCCATCGAGGAAGAGGATATCCGGAGCGGGGCATCGAGTTCGGCCTTCGGCGATCTGGTGGTCGAAGTCGTGCGCGACATCACCACCCGCCACCCGAATGCCCGCATCCATGCCTCCCTCGCCGGCGGGCGCAAGACCATGAGCTTCTACATGGGCTATACGCTCTCCCTTTTCGGCGGTCTCGAGGACGAGCTCAGCCATGTTCTCGTCTCTCCGCCCGCCTTCGAGAACTCCCGCGAGTTCTGGTGGAAGTACCGGGAGCCACGCACCATCCGCGGCTTCGACCCGGTCGAAAGATGCGAGGTCCGGCTCAGCACGGCGGATGCCAACATCGACCTCGCCCCGATTCCCTTCCTGCCGTTGCGCCAGGTCGGCAACCGGGGCCTGCTCGCCCGTCCCGATGTCGGCTTCGAGGATGTGGTGGCGCTGAAACGGATGGCGATCACCGGACCGATCCTCACCTTCGACGACGAAAACTGTAGTATCGATATCGGCGGGCATCTCACCGTCACGCTCCCGTCCCTGAACTACAGCCTCTATCGCCTGCTCGCCGAAGTGCGGCGCGAGGATCGTCCTGGCGTCGGCCCCGGCGGCCGCGCCCGCGGCGAGGCCGGATGGCTCGATTGGCAGGCCTTCTGCGAACCGTCGGGACCGGAGGGACGGTTCGAGATCATGGAACGTTTTCTCGAGATCTGCGATCGGGCGCAGGGACGGATGAACAGCTATCTGGGCTATCAGAAAATCCTCGAAAAACTCCGCCAATCCCTCCACATGGAGAAACCAAAGGCGATCGCGCAGAGGGCCCGGGTCGAGCAGGAGGAGATCCGACCGCGCCTGCGTCCGGCGCTGACCAGGCTCCGGGGCGCCCTCGAAGCCCAGATCGGCGACCCGCACCTCCTCGCCTTCCTGCAGGTCCGCGAGCGCAAGGATGACCATGCCGTCATCGCCTTCGGTCTCGGCGGCATGGATCCGGGCCACATTCGGTTCCGGGACGATCCGCCGTAGACGGGGCACGCGGCGAGACTTGTAAGGGCCGGACGGTGTTCGCCCGGACCCGATAGCCGAGAAAATCGATCCCCTCGGCGACATGGGTGATCCGCGTCTTCTCCGGTGCCAGCAGAAGGCCGCGCACCGCCAGCGCCTGTTGCAGCCGCTCGCGGGCCTTTTCCGCCTCCTCCCGCCGGCGGCAGGCGACCACCAGATCGTCGGCATAGCGGACGAGCCTCGCACGACGCCTCGCCACCGCCCGGTCGACGGGATCGAGGTAGAGATTGAGCAGCAGCGGCGAGACCGGCGCTCCCTGCGGGATCCCACGGCCTCGACGGGAAAACGCGTGCAGCCAGCCGCGGATGAGATCCCGTGTCCGCGCACAGCCGATCCATTCCGGCAGCTCCTTCAGCAGCCGGTCGTGCGGGATCGAATCGAAGCAGCGGAGGATGTCCGCCTCCAGCAGCCAAGGATGGCCCCACAGCCGATAGACCAGGAGCCGGGCGATCGCATGTTCGACGGAAAGCCCCCGCCGGTAGGCGAAGCTCGCATCGCCGAGGCGCGGCTCGAGGCATGGCTGCAATTCGCGGACGACGGCCGTCTGAACGACGCGGTCCGCGATGCAGGGAACGGCGATGCGACGGACACCGCCGGTGCGCTTGGGAACGGTGAAGCGGCGCATCGGCCCCGGCCGGTAGCGGCCGTCCAGGAGAAGCCGCGCCAGCCGGGAAAGCCGCCTGTCGAGGTCGCGCGCATAGGCTTCGATGGTGACCCCGTCTCCCCCGGGGCCGCCACCCCTTCGCCGCACCCCATGCCAGGCACGGCGGAGTGTCTCCGGACGGGCGATACGGGCGAAAATGCGGTGCACGATCTCCGATCCTCCGCGCAGAACTGCCGTCTCCCCCTTTCGAGCATGCCACCATCGGCGGTGCCCCGACGGTTCGACAAGCTTGCCGGTGGCAACAGGCGATGACGACCCCCGGCCGACCCGGACGGTGGTCGGGAACGGACCACGGTGCATCGTCCCACGAAGTCGCTTGCCCTTCCGCGGCGGTGCGTGTAAAAGTATAATATGTTTTTTGATAACACGTCCGAATCTCGGGAGGTCGGCTCTCTTCTGCAGGCGTGAAATGCAAACTTCCGCTGTGGTTCAGTTTCCTGGAATCGCCCCTCGCAAGCCGTTGATATGGCGTGTCGATTCGTGGGGCACCTCTTTTGGCGCCACCCTGAAGTCGAAGGGATCGCCATGGCGCCGCCCGTGACCGGGCCCTGCGGCAATCGCCGGGCCGCCGGCTGGAGACCGTTTGTCGTGATCTCCGCGGTCTAGGGATCGAAACCCAGTTGTGCGAGGCGCGCGCGAGCCTCCTCGAATGCCCGTTCCGCTTCCGCGAGCTCGGCCAGCGCCAGCTCCTCGGCGATGCGCCTGCGCGTCGACCCGGTCCGGTTGCGCCGGGCGAGCGCGACGAGAACCGCCAGCACCAGCCCGCCCGAGAACAGCAGTGCCGCCGTCCAGGACGGCCCTTCCCGCAGCGCCCCGGCCCAGAGCCCGCCGATGGAGGGGAGAAGACCCGAAAGGCCCGCGGCGAGCCGGGCACGGCGCGCATCCAGGACCGCGAGACAGGGCCGCGCAAGCAGACGGTCGAGGGAGGCCAGAGCAACCCCCGCGGCACCGGCCGCGAAAACCGTCATTGCAGCGAGCGACCAGGGATCCGGCCCGGGAGCCGCCTGCAGGGCGAGGCCGGCGGCCATCGACAGGAAAGCGAGCGCCCCACCGGCGCGTACCGCCCGGCCCGACGGTTCGGCGCTTTCCCCCTCGTCACGAAGGAGGCGGGCGAGACGTTCGCGGGCCTCCTCGCGAGCCGCGAACCGGTCGAGCAGCTCGTAGAACGGGGCGTCGAGAGCCGCCGGCTCGATCCCCTCGGCCAGCGACGCGAAGTCGAACGCGGGCGCGGGTTCGCGCGCGGCGCCGGAAGGGGAAACTGCGGCCATCCTCGGGCCCGGTCGCGAGCGTCTCAGACGACGGGGCTGCGGCGGCCGCGCCAGAACAGGAGGAGGGCCAGCAGCTTGCCCACCGCCAGCCCCTGCAGGAAGGGCAGATGGGCGCGGAGCTGCGCGAACAGCGCACGAACACCCGCCGTGAGTTCCGGCACTCCGCCCAGATAGAGGCGCCAGCCGATCCAGCCGACGAGACCGACCAGCACCGCTTCCCGGACGAACCGGCTGCCGAACAGCCCACCGACGAGAACGAGGCCGGTAACGATGCCGATGAGAAGCTCGAACAGTTCGCGTTCCTGCAGGGGAAGGTCCATGGCCATGCTCCGCATTGGGGGTAGCGGTCGCCGCCAAGGTATCCCCGCAAGCTGACCGGCCCGTTTTCGGCAAGCTTGCCGGACCCGGGCCGAGATGGCGGCTGCGGCAAGGCAATGGGCCCGCCGGCGGAAGCGATCGTCCCCCGCAATCGGAGCCGGGCAGCGTTCCCGGAAAGGACGGCTAGCGCCGGAACAGCCGTGGCCGGAAGATTTCGGCGATCATCAGCAGGGGTGCGAGCAGCAGGACGATGAGCTCCGCCGGTCGCATGAGATGGGACAGCAGCCATTCGCGATGGCGGGAATGGGTGACCAGATGGCGCAGGCGCCACTTGTTCTTCCGGCGCCGTTTCTGGGCCGCGGTGAAGTTGTCGGAAGGACTCACCGCCTGCGTGGCGATCATCGGAAACAGCGCGTAAGCACCGGGAAGCATGGCATAGGCGGAATCCAGCGCCCTGCCGACCAGCGGATGCCGGTCGATGCCGGGCGTGCCCCAGGGATGGTCGCGCAGCCATTCCAAGAGGCGGCGGCTGGCGATGTAGGCATGGGCGCAGCCGGAGGAGGTGCGCAGTACGCCGGGCCGCAGGAACCAGGCCCGAAGCGGCCAGTGCCCCAGATAGAACAGCATCCAGCCTTCCGGCAGGGAATCGAGCGCCGCCGCGATCGCGCGGAGGGTGCGGGGCGTAACCCGTCGGTTGAAGAGCACGTCGTCCTCGAAGATGAGGACACGCCCGGCACCTTCGGCCAGTGCCCGCAGGGCCACGGTCCGGTGCGCCTCCCAGCTGCCGATGATCCCTTTCTCGGGATGCCGGTCGGGTCGGTAGAACACCACATGGCGGCACAGCCCGACGCGGTGGAACTGGGCGCTCGCGTGGCGCATGCGATCCTCGCGCGTGCGCAGGCAGATGCAGAACACCCGGTCGAGGAAGGACCAGTCGAATGCCTCGCCTTCCCGCTGGCGGCGACCACAATGCGGACAGTCGGGATCCGCGGGGCAGCGGTGGAAGCGATCGGGACGGATGTCGGGGTCCGATCCGAGCCGGAGCTCGACGGCCGCGCGGTCCCGACCGGTCATCGACTTTCCCGCAGGGCAGCCCCGGCCATCAGCCCCTCGCCGATGGATTCCAGGATGCCCTGGAACCGCCAGCGCCCGTAGCGTCCGATCTGGTAGATGCCGTGCCGTTCGAGCAGGGCCAGCGCCTCGCGCCGCCATGGCGAGTCGGGCCAGCTCCAGGTGTAGGCGATGTCGATCCAATCCTCGGCCATGGCCTCCACCTCACCGATGAAGCCCCAGTCCTGCAGCTCCGCCACCGCCGACCGCCGGTACTCCGCACATTCCTCCGCACCCGGCCGGACGCCTCCCGGCCAGGCGCGCTCGACATAGACCGAGACCCGCTCCTCGCCGCTGCCCGCCGGCAGGAACGAGCGATCGACGTTGCTGTAGAACCCCACCCGGTGAAAACCGCTGCGCGAGGAAGGCAGATACAGCCAGTGCTCCTCCGGACAGGCGGGGCCACGCTGCGCCCCCAGATTGAGGACGAGCACGGAAGTGAAGGGGTCGGCGGGGGCTTCCACCGCCAGCCCGGCCAGCTCCAGGACCCGCACCAGCGGCAGGGTCGAGAGCAGCCGCTCGTACGAGCATCGCCTGCCGTCCGCGAATGCGACGAAGCGCGCCGCGGGCTCGATCCGGACGACGCGGCTGCCGGTGACGAGGGTTGTCCGCTCGGCCATCGCCTGCACCAGCCGATCGAGGCCCGCCACGGGATAGGCGAAACGCACATTGTATCCCGCGGGCGGCGCCGTGCCGGCCAGGGCACCCTGCAGGCAGAGCGCGAAATCCTGCGGGGACTTGTGCACATCCTGGGGCGCCAGCCGTGTCCACAGCCCGGCGGTGTAGCGTTCGTGAAAGGGGGCGAAGAACAGCCGACAGAGGGTCGGCCCGAAGCGGCCTTCGAGCCACTCGGCCATGGTCCGCGCCGGCGGCATCGGTCTCGCCATCTCCTCGAGTGCGGACAGGATGATGGTACGATCGAGGGCATGAAGATGGTGCTGGATCGGATACGGCACCCGGAGGCCGCTTTCGGGAAAGTACACCGCCGCCCGCCGCCGGTAGCGCCGAAGCGGCACGAAATCCTCGAGAAACCGCCGGACCACGGGCTCCTCGCCGAACAGCCAGTGCCCGCCGCCGTTCTCGAACCGGTAGGCGAGGCCGTCCGCGGGGCGCGCGGGCAAGCGACGATCGTCTCCCGGTCGGAGGTAGTAGGAACGGCAGATCCCGCCCGGATGCTCCGCCTGCTCGAACACCGGCAGTCCCGAGGCGATTCCCGCCGCGAGGCCGGTCACGCCGCCACCGAGAACGAAGCTCCGCCCATCCATCCACTTCTCCCGGAGAACCGAGGCGATGCGAGGCACCGAAACCATCGAAATCATGAAGCCCGGCTCGATGCAAGGGCGGTGGCCGGCAGCGACGAGAATCGGCGCCGCTCACGGAGTGCTCACGGAAACCCCGATCGGCGGCGCAGCTACGCGAGGGTGTCTCGTCGGATGGCGGAGAGATCTTGGTGGGCGCACCAGGACTCGAACCTGGGACCCGCTGATTAAGAGTCAGGCTGGGTTCGCGATCAGAACACGCTCGGCGACACCCCGGAGCTGTCAAGCGACG
>CAYYZI010000029.1:0-12934 GCA_964475675.1 uncultured Geminicoccaceae bacterium | reverse complement strand
GGGAAGACGCTGGTAGCCGCCCTCTGGATAAGGGAGCTGCTCCGCAGGGGCGAGGGCCGTGGGTAGCTCGGTGGCCTGGGTGATCCCGCCGGCCTTCGTGGTCATGCATCGTCGCGACCGTCCCTCACGCGGCGAACGCGAGAACCCGGTCGAGGGGGTGGTCGGGGAGCTGCTGGCGTTCGGCGAGACCACCGATGTGACCATGCTGGTGGACCGTGACCCCGAGCTCACGCTCCACTTCACGGTCTCCAGCCACGCCGCTCGGCGCAATCATCTGGCGCCCGGGGTGCCGGTCCGGGTGTCGCTGCTGGCCGAAGGCATTCACCTCATGCCTTGAGGACGAAAGGCACGCAGTTTTCCGGCCGGCGCCCCTCGAGCACTTCCAGCAGCTCGCCGAGCGGCAGCGGCGGATGCCACAGATATCCCTGCGCCTCGCGGCATCCCGCATCGCTCAGAAAGCGACGCTGGAGCTCGGTCTCCACCCCTTCGGCGAGAACCGGAATGCGCAGCATGTGGGCGAGGCTCATCACCGCCCGCACGATGGCCTTGTCCTCGGTGTCCTCCGGCAGACCGGCGACGAAGGTGCGATCGAGCTTGAGACGGCGCACCGGAAAGCGCTTGAGATAGACCAGCGAGGAATAACCGGTGCCGAAATCGTCGATGGCCAGGGCCACCCCCATCGCCTCCAGCTTGTCGAGGGTACGGGCGACGTCCCGGGAATGGCGCAAGAGCTCGCGCTCGGTGATTTCCAGCTCGAGATTGCCGGGCGGCAGGCCGGTTTCGGCGAGGATGGCGGCGATGCGCCCGGCACTGTCGGCGCCGGCCAGTTCCTGCGGCGAAATGTTGACCGCGATCCGCAGCTCGCGCCCCAGCCGGGTCATCAGCTCCCGGGTCTCCCGGCAGGCGCGCCGCAGCACCAGCTCGCCGAGCGGCTCGATCAGACCGCATTCCTCGGCGACCCCGACGAACAGATCGGGGGGGATACGCCCGCCACCGTTCTCGCAGGGCCAGCGCACCAGCGCTTCGAGCCCCATCACCACGCCGCTTTCAAGCTCGACCACCGGCTGGTACCAGACCTCGAGCGCCCGGTTCGCGAGATGAGAGCGCAATGCGGCCTCGATCTCGCGCCGCCTTTCGGCACGCGCCCGCATCGACGGATCGAACAGGCACATCCCGCCGCGCCGAGTGTCCTTGGCGCTGTAGAGCGCGGTGTCCGCGGCCCGCAGCAGGGCGTCCGGATCCTCGGCATGCTCGGGGGCCAGCGCCGCCCCGATCGAACCGGCGATGCGGCAGGGATGGCCGTCGATGGTCACCGGCTCCGCCAGGCTGTCGAGAATGCGACCGGCGGTGATGTAGGCGCCATGGGCCGACTGCAGCCCGGTCAGGACCACCGCGAACTCGTCGCCGCCGAGACGGCTCACCGTGTCGCATTCCCGGGTCGCCGCGCGCAGCCTGTCGCCGACCACCATCAGCAGCCGGTCACCGGCGGCATGGCCGAGCATGTCGTTGACCCCCTTGAATCCGTCGAGATCGACCAGCAGCAGCGCCACCAGCGACCCGTGCCGCTTGGCGAAGGCCACCGCCTGCTCCAGCCGGTCGTAAAACAAGGTGCGGTTGGCGAGTCCGGTCAGCGAGTCCCGCATCGCCAGATAGCGCAGGCGCTCTTCGGCGAGCTTGCGCTGGCTGCTGTCGCGGGCCACCACCAAGGTCGCCGGCCGGCCGCGATCGACGATCAGGGCGGCGCGGGTCTCGACATGCAGGAGCTGACCGCCGAGGTGCCGTACCCGGATCTCCACCGGCAGGCTGGCCCCGCTGCCGGCCGCCAGCGCCGTCGATTGCTGGCGCACGCGCGGATGGTCGGCCTCCTCGACGAAATCGAGCACCCGGCTGCCGATCAGATCCTCCGGCCCCCCGGCACCGACCAGTTCGGCCATCTGCCGGTTGGCGAAGATGATGTGCCCGTCCTGATGGACGACGATCGCATCGGGCGACATCTCGACGAGCTGGCGGTAGCGCTGCTCGGTCTCCAGACGTGCCAGCTCGGCCTCCTTGATGGCGGTGATGTCCCGTCCGGTGCCGCGATATCCGAGAAACCGCCCCTCGGCATCGAACATGGGGCGGCCGTTGCTGCGCACCCAGCGATCGCCGTTCGGCATGCGGCACTGGAAATCGAAATCGCGGAAAGGCTGCCGCGTCTCCAGCAGACGCCGGTGTTCGGCGAGCTGCACCCGCTGCATGTCCGGGCCGGCGATCTCGAGGCGGGTCTTGCCGTAGAACCAGTGCGGCGGCGCCCCGGTGAGCAGTTCGACATTGTCGGACAGCCACGTGTAGCGCATGCGCTCGTCGGTTTCCCAGAACCAGTCCGAGGCCAGTTCCGCGAAATCGCGAAAGCGGCGCTCGGTTTCCTCCAGCGCCCGCTCGGCCCGGCGGCGGGCGGTGACGTCGCGGATCACCACCAGCACGGCGGGACGGCCGTTCTCCTCGATCCGCGCCGGCTGCCCCTCGCCGACAAAGGAGCCACCATCGAGGCGCCGGTATCGCAGCTCGGTGCGCTCCGCGGTCTCGCCGGTGGCCAGCACGCCGGCGGTGCGCTGGCGGGCGAGATCGAGACAGCTCGAATGCACCAGCTCCCAGACCGGCAGGCCGATCAGGCGGTCCGCCGAGCCGGCGGCGAACAGCTCGGCCGCCGCCCGGTTGGCGAACAGGATGCAGTCGTCCTGGTGGATGAGGATGGCCTCGGGCGCGTTCTCGACGAGCAGGCGCCAACGTGCATCGGCCCCGTCGATAGAGCTGCCGGCGGACGGACCCGGCCCTCGCCTCATGCGCGCTCCCTCGCTTGGACGTCATACTGTAGCACCGCTCCGGGACGGACTGAACCGGGTATCGCGCGCCCTCGCGTCGCCGTGCCGCGGGCCGCTCCGCCGCCAGGCTTGCCAGCGGCACCGCGCTGGGGCACCGAAGGGCGCAGGAACGACGCGCCCCGCCCTGCCGAGGAGTGACCGGCCCGATGAACGCCATCCGTCCGCCACGGGCCAAGCCCGTACCGCTGCGCCGCGAGCGCTTCGGCATCGTCTGGGAAGATCCCTATGCCTGGCTGCGGGATCCCGCCTACCCCGACGTCCGGGATCCCGAAATCCTCGCCTATCTCGAGGCGGAGAACGCCTACTACCGGGCGGTGATGGTGTCCCGCCAGCCGATGATCGAGACCCTCCATGCGGAGCTCAAGGGCCGCATCAAGGAAGACGACAGTTCCGTGCCCGCCCGCGAGGGAGCGTTCGAATACCAGTGGCGCTTCGCCCCCGGCGCCCAGTATCGGAGCTGGTACCGGCGACCGGTGGCGGGCGGTCCCTTCGTCTGCATCCTCGACGAGAACGCCCTGGCCGAGGGCAAGAGCTATTTCCGCCTGCGCGCCCTCGCGGTCTCGCCCGATGGCAGCCGCCTCGCGTTTGCCACCGACGAGGACGGATCGGAACGCTACATCGTCCGCATCAAGGATCTCCGCAGCGGCCAGCTTCTCGCCGACCGGCTGGAGAACTGTTCGGGCGATCTCGCCTGGAGCGAGGATGGCGAGTGCCTGTTCTATGTCGAGCTCAATCCCCGGCTGCGCCCGTTCCGGGTCCGCCGGCACCGGCTCGGCACGCCGATCGGCGGCGATCCGGCGATCTACGAGGAGGCCGACCCCGCCTTCTTCGTCTCCCTCGGCAAGACCCGCGATCATGCCTTCCTGCTGATCGCTTCCGGCACCCATGTGACCCGCGAATACCGGCTGGTGACGCCACGGGCACCCTGGACCGTGCGGCTGGTGGCGCCGCGGCGCGAAGGTCACGACTATCGCGTCGATCACGCCCATGGCCGGCTGTGGATCCTGACCAACGACCGCCACCGCAACTTCCGTCTGGTGCAGACGCCGGCCGAGACGCCGGACGAGCCCCACTGGGAAGAAGTGATCGCCGGCAGCGATCGGCGGTACCTGCTGGGGGTCGACTGCTTCGCCGACATGATGGTGATCACCGAGCGGTGTGACGGGCTGGATGCGATCACCATTCGCGACTACGGCGGCGAGGGGCACCGCATCGCCTTTCCCGAAGAGGTCTACACCGTCGGTCTCGGCGAGAACCGGGAATTCGCCACCGATTTCGTTCGCCTGCGCTACTCCTCGCTGGTCACGCCCTGGTCGGTGCTCGATTACCGTCTGGACGAACGGCGCCTGGAAACCCGCAAGGTGCAGGAGATCCCGAGCGGGTACGACCCTTCGCTCCATGTCGCCGAGCGCCGCTGGGCGGTGTCCCATGACGGCACCCGGGTGCCGATCAGCATCGTGTGGCGGCGCGACTTGCCGCTGGACGGGACCGCACCGCTCTGCCTCTACGGCTACGGCGCCTATGGCCACGGCCTGGAGCCGGCGTTCAGCAGCACGCGGTTGAGCCTGATGGAGCGCGGCGTGGTCTTCGCCCTCGCCCATGTCCGCGGTGGCGACGAGCTGGGATACGGCTGGTACGAGGAAGGGCGGCGCGAAAAGAAGCCCAACACGTTTCGCGATTTCCTCGCCTGCGCCGAGGAACTGATCGCCTCCGGATACACTGCACCCGGGCGGATCGCCATCCATGGCGGCAGCGCCGGCGGCATGCTGATCGGGGTGGTGCTCAACGAACGTCCGCAACTGTGGGGCTGCGCCGTTCCGGAAGTGCCGTTCGTCGATGTGGTCAACACCATGCTGGACGAAACCCTGCCGCTCACGCCCATCGAATGGCCGGAATGGGGCGATCCGGTACACGACCCGGAAGCTCTGAAGCGGCTGCTCTCCTACAGCCCCTACGACAACATCCGGCCGCAGCCCTACCCGCCGATGCTGGTGACCGCCGGGCTTTCCGATCCGCGCGTGACCTACTGGGAACCGGCGAAATACGTGGCGCGCCTGCGGGCCACGAAGACGGACGATCATCTCCTGCTGTTGCGGATCAACATGGGAGCCGGGCATTTCGGCCGCTCCGGGCGCTACGAGCATCTGCATGAGCTGGCCGAGATCTACACCTTCATGCTCGAGGCCCTCGGCATCGTTCCACCACCGGAGCAGAGCGAAAACGTTAACGGATCTTTCGTTAACGAATAATTCACATGCGGCGACTATCAGAAAGCGGAGGCCTGTGCCGAACGGACGAAGCACCCCCGCGGAATGGAGCCGATGTCCTCGACCAGGAGCTGCTGCACGAGACACCGTCCGGACCGGAGCCGTGGCGTCGTGGTTCCCTTCACCACGCCGCAGTTCACCGGGGCCCGCCTGCGCATCGACCGCAGCGGCGGGTTCGAGCTGATGCTCCGCAACCCGGCCGGCGGCAAGGGGATTTATCTGCTCGAGCTGAGCGTGGCACATCGCTTCTCGGCGATCAGCCTGCACGACCGGATCCTTCATGCCGAGCTGCAGAAACAGGTCCGCCTCAGCCCCAGAACGGTGCGTCTCTGCGCCCGCCGCGTGGCCGTTTCCGGAGCCGCGGGACACCAGGCACGGATGGCCGCCAAAGCATCGGCGACACGCGAGCGGCATCAGATCGCACGCATGCGCGAACATCTTCTGCGCTCTCTGCTGCCCTCCGGGAGCCGGGCGCACGAGGCACCGACGGCCGCGAGCCGCGGCGCGAACAGTGGTGCGGAGGAAGAGCGCCTCGCAGCCGCAGCCGCGCGTTCCGGCATGCCTGCCCGCAGGCTGATGCAGGCGTTGCAGGAGATCGCCGAGCATGCGGTGGCCATCGGCCTGCCCGCAGCCGGTATCGCCAGCGACCACGAGGAGACCCTGCGAGCGCTGGCCGCGCTCGCCGAGGCGCTCGGCAAATGGCGCAACGACGGCGCCGGCTGGAGCGCGGAGATTGCCGTCAAGGTGGCGCAGCTGGCGGAGGAGACCGCCAGAGTGGCCACAGAGGAGCTGGCATGTCAGCAGCGCCGGCTGGCCGATGGACGCGAGCTTCTTCGCCAATGGCAGGAGGATCGGGCGGGCCTCATCGAATTTCTCGAGACCTGCGACTGGCTGCTCGATGGCTGGCCCGAACTGTGCGTGCTGTGGCAGTCCGTGCCGACCGCGGACCGGGCGTTGCAGGCCGCGGCCCTGATCCATATCGGCAAGCTCCTGCCGCCAGCCCCGGAGATCGACGGCGAGCCCTGCCGCGGTGATGCTGCCTTCGACGCCTTCACGCGCGCTGCCCGCGCCAGCACCGACTGGCGCGACGAGCTCCGCCTCGCCGAGATTCTGGAGCGTCAGGAAGCCTTGCGTGCGGAGCTCGCCGCGTGAGCGTCAACCCGTCCCTGCTCGAGCAGCTGAGCGCGGCCCTGGCGAGCGCCGACGACGCCAAGCTCTGCAGTGTGGTGGCGGTCATCGACCGGCAGCCCGGGCACGGTGCCCTCGACTGTCTGATCGCTCCCCACCGCCCGCGGCTGGCTCGCCTCAAGCCGCCGCGGCCGCTTACCCTCGAACGGGTCCTGACCCTGCCCCTGGAGCCGGCGCTGGTGGACCAGCAAGGATGGGTGGCGGGCTCCTACCGGATTCCCCGAAGCCACCTGCCGGCCCTGCACGGCGCCGTCCGGGAGGGGCTCGAACCGGGCCTCGTGCGGTCGATGACGGAAACCCTCGAGGGCAAGACCAGCCTCGATGTCGGCGCCGAACTGGCCGCCGGCCGTCGGCTCTGGCCGGCCGCCGCCGCGACGCTGGACGCGCTGCTCGAACGCAGCCGCGGCAGGCTCGGCGAGCTGTCCATCAGCCTGCGTCTGGCGGCGCATCTCCTGGCCACCGGCGAAAAGCTGGTCGAGGTCCTGTGGCACCTGCCACCACCGCCGATTCTTTCCTTTTCCGGCGAGGAGAGGCGCCGCGTCGTCGCTCTGCTGCAGGCGGCCTCGGTGCGCGGTGCCGAAGCGTTCGCGCTGGTGGTCGATCTTCTCGGTGCCCGCTGCGACTCGCCGCTGCTGGTGCTGGAGCCGCTGCTGGCCGGCGAATCAGCACTCGGCCCGCGGGAACGGCGCGACTGTGCCGCCCGTGTCGCCGACGCCTGCCTGCACGAGCTCGCGCGCGGGGTCGCCGACAGCCTCGGCAATCCCGAAGCGCCCCCGGACAGGATCGCGGCGCTGGTGGTGCGCGTCATGAGCAGCCTCGAATCCCTGGCCGAAGTTGCGAGCCGGCTGGATCCGGACAGGCACATGGTGCGCAAGCTGACCCGCAAGACCGCCGAGCTCGCCGAGGAGACGACGCGCCGGGTGCTCAAGGAGATCAAGCAGGCCTTCGAAAGGGACGACGGCACAGTACCGCTGCATGGTTATGAAAGGGCCGCACGCAGCGTCGCCAGGCTGCGTCTGGTGGCCCCCCGGCTGGTGATCGCCAGCAAGCTTCGCGACCTGCTCCGTTGCGCCGAGGAACGCTACACTTCCGCCTTCGACGCCTTTCTCGCGCGGCGCAGGCAGCAGGGCCGGGTCGCCGCCCTCGATGATCCGGAGATCATGGAACGTCTGCGCATCATCGAAATCCTGTTCGGCAGTCCGGTCGCCGTGGAGCTGTGGGAGCGGCACAGCGGCATCAGGCGGGCCCGCTGAATACCGCTCCCGACAGGCTGTCCCGATTCACGCCTCCGGCTTGCCGTAGCCACCACCGCTCGGCGTCTGGATGACGAACACGTCGCCCGGGCCGAGCACCGTCTTGTCGCATCCTTTCAGCCGGTCGATGCGGCCATCGGCGCGTTCCACCCACTGATCGCCACAGATCCCGGGCTCGCCCCCCTCGAGACCGAAGGGCGGCACGACACGGTGGTTGGACAGGATCGCCGCGTGCATGGTCTCCAGAAAGCGCATCCGCCGGATGGTGCCGTCGCCACCCCGATGGCGCCCACGGCCGCCGGAGCCGCGATTGATGACATGGGCCTCGAGGAGGACGGGATACCGCCATTCGAGCACCTCGGGATCGGTCAGGCGGGAATTCGTCATGTGGGTATGGACCGCCGAGGTGCCGTCGAAATCCGGACCCGCCCCGCTGCCGCCGCAGATGGTCTCGTAATACTGGTAGGTCTCGTTGCCGAAGGTGAAGTTGTTCATGGTTCCCTGGGCGGCGGCCATCGCCTTCAGCGCCCCGAACAGGGTATCGGTGGTCCATTGCGAGGTCTCGACATTGCCGGCGCAAACCGCGGCCGGGTACTCGCAGGCGAGGATGGAGCCCTCCGGGACGATCAGCTCGATGGGTTTGAGGCAGCCGTCATTGAGGGGGATGTCGGCCTCGACGAGCGTGCGGAAGACGTAGAGCACCGCCGCCCGCGTCACCGCCGCCGGGGCGTTGAAGTTCCAGGGCTGCTGCGGGCTGGTGCCGGTGAAATCGATGCGCACGCTGCGTTTCCGGCGATCCACCTTGACCGCCACCCGGATGACCGGGCCGAGATCGTGGGGATAGGTGAACCGCCCGTCTTCCAGGCGGTCGATCACCCGCCGCACGCTTTCCTCGGCATTGTCCATCACATGGTGCATGTAGGCGTGCACCGTCGGCAGCCCGAACTGGGCCACCATCTTCAGCAGTTCCGTCGCCCCCTTGCTGCAGGCGGCGATCTGGGCCTGGAGATCGGCCACGTTCTGGCGCGGATTGCGGCAGGGATGGGGGCCAGAGGTCAGCAGCTCCAGCAACGCCTGCTCACGGAAGACGCCGTTCTCGACCAGCAGGAAATCGTCGATCAGCGCACCTTCCTGGTCGATATGGGTGGAGTCGGGCGGCATCGAGCCCGGGGTGATGCCGCCGATATCGGTGTGATGGGCGCGCGATGCGGTGAAGAACAGAAGCTCGCCGCTCTCCGAGAAGACCGGCATGATCACCGTCACGTCGGGCAGATGGGTGCCGCCGTTGTAGGGATTGTTGAGGGCATAGACGTCGCCCGGGCGCATTCTTCCCCGGCGCTGGCGGATGATGGTGCGCACCGATTCGCCCATCGAGCCCAGATGCACGGGCATGTGCGGGGCATTGGCGATCAGGCCGCCGCCGGTGTCGAACAGGGCGCAGGAGAAATCCAGCCGCTCCTTGACGTTGACCGAATAGGCGGTGTTCTGGAGCGTCACCCCCATCTGCTCGGCGATGGTCATGAACAGATTGTTGAAGATCTCGAGCAGGATCGGATCGCAGTCGGTACCCACCGCGACCCGTCTGGGCAGCGGCTCGACCCGCTCCAGCAGGAGATGGTCGTGGCGGGTGACATCGAGCGCCCAGCCGGGCTCCACCACCACCGTGGTGGTCGGATCGGTGACGATGGCCGGGCCGGGGATGTGGTCGCCGGGCCGCATGTCCGCGCGGCGGTAGACCGCGCAGGCGAAGCTCTCGGGCGGCTGGTGCGGTGCCCGGGTGGTGAAGATGCTGGTGGTACGCACCGGCTCCAGCGGCTCCTCGGGGCCGCGGGGGACGATCGGCCGCTCCGGCTCGCTGACATCCTCCATGGCGCCGATGCCCTCCACGGTGACCGCTTCGGCCACCAGGTCGCGGCCCTCGACGATGAAGCCGTAGCGGCTGCGATGCTCGGCCTCGAAGGCCGCGCGCATCTCCGCGATGCCGCCCGCCGGCACCTCCAGCGGCGTGTCGGTGCCGGCATAGCGGACATGAACCCGGCATTCGGTGCGGATCCGCGCTTCGGCGATGTCCTGAGCTGCGAGCTCGGCCCGCACCGCGCGCTCGAGCTCGGCGATGGCCCGCTCGAGTTCGGCGATCAGCCCCTCCTCGAGGACCTTCTCGATCGCCTTTTGGCGGATCGTGCGCACATCGGCGAGACCGATGCCGTAGGCCGACAGCACCGAGGCGAAAGGGTGGATCATGATGCGCCCGATGGACAGCAGATCGGCCACCTGGCAGGCATGCTGGGCACCGGCACCGCCGAAGCACACCAGCGTGTAGCGGGAGGTGTCGATGCCCCGCTGGATGGTGATCTTCTTGATGGCGTTGGCCATGTTGTCGTTGGCGATGGCGAGGCAGCCCTGGGCAATTTCCAGCGGACTGCGGGCGACCCCGGTCTTTTCCCGTACCTCCCGCGCCAGCGCCTCGAACTTGCGTGCCACCACCTCGGCATCGAGCGGCTGGTCGGCATCGGGGCCGAACACCTTGGGGAAGAAGTCGGGCAGCAGCTTGCCCACCATCAGATTGGCATCGGTGACGGCGAGCGGGCCGCCGCGACGGTAGCAGGCGGGACCGGGATTGGCGCCGGCGCTCTCCGGCCCCACCCGGAAGCGCGAGCCGTCGAAGGTGATGATCGAGCCGCCGCCCGCCGCCACGGTGTGGATCTTCATCATCGGCGCGCGCATCCGCACTCCGGCCACCTCGGTCTCGAAGGCCCGCTCGAACTGGCCCGCGTAATGGGACACGTCGGTCGAGGTGCCGCCCATGTCGAAGCCGATGATATGGTCGAAACCGGCGATCCGCGCGGTCTTGACGGCACCGACGATGCCTCCGGCGGGACCGGAGAGGATGGCATCCTTGCCCTGGAAGCGATGGGCGTCGACGAGACCGCCGTTGGACTGCATGAACATCAGCCGGACATCGCCGAGCTCGGCCGCCACCCGGTCGACATAGGCGCGCAGGATCGGCGACAGATAGGCGTCGACCACGGTGGTATCGCCACGGCCGACGATCTTGATCAACGGGCTCACCTCATGGCTCACCGAGACCTGGGTGAAGCCGATCTCGCGGGCGATCTCGGCCAGGCGCCGCTCGTGCTGCGGGAAGCGGTAGCCGTGCATGGAGACGATGGCGACGGCGCGATAGCCCTCGGCATGGGCGGCGCGCAGGGCTTCGCGGGCCTGTGCCTCGTCGAGCGGGCGATCGACACTGCCATCGGCCTTCAGGCGTTCGTCGATCTCCTCGACCCGGCTGTGGAGCTGCTCGGGCAGCACGATGTGGCGGGCGAAGATGTCCGGCCGGTCCTGATAGCCGATGCGCAGGCAGTCGCGAAAGCCGCGGGTGATGGCCAGCACGGTGGGGGTGCCCTTGCGCTCGAGGAGGGCATTGGTGGCCACCGTCGTGCCCATCTTCACGGCGTCGATGCGCTCGGCCGGGATCGGCTGGTCGCTGGCAAGCCCGAGGATGTCGCGGATGCCCTGCAGGGAGGCGTCCTCGTACTGCTCGGGATTCTCGGACAGCAGCTTGTGGATGCGGATCGAGCCGTCGGGTGCCCGCGCCACCACATCGGTGAAGGTGCCGCCACGATCGATCCAGAACTGCCAGCCATCGGCCATCGCCACAATCCCCCGCTGGAGCGCGAACCGCCGGCTCTATAGCCCGCGGCGCCGGCCACGTCACCGATCCGTGCGCAGAGGGCGACGCCGCGCCCCGTCACGAGACTCGGTGACGCTGGAATCTCGCCCCCGCAACACCAATTTCGGCGGCATGAGCATCTGGGGGAAAATGGCCGGAGCCAGCGCCGGCTTCGCCTTCGGCGGGCCGCTCGGGGCGATCCTGGGCGGCATCGCCGGTCATGTCTTCGACCAGTGGCGCGACGAAAAGCGCGGCGTATCGGCGAAGCGGGCCGGCCCCCGCTTCGATCCGCTGGAGGCGCGCCGGCTCGCCTTCACCACCGCCCTGATCGTCCTCGCCGCCAAGCTGGCCAAGGCGGACGGGGTGGTCACCAAGGACGAAATCCGCGCCTTCCGGCAGGTCTTCCGCCTGCGCGGGGCGGATGCCCGTGCCGTCGGACAGATCTACAACGAGGCCCGGAAGAGCGCCCTCGGCTTCGAGCCCTACGCCCGGCAGATCGCCGGCATCTTCGCCTATCAGCCGGCCATCCTCGAACAGCTCCTCGACGGGCTGTTCGCCATCGCCACCGCCGACGGGGTGCTGCATCCCGCCGAGGAGCGCTTCCTCGCCGAGGTCGCCGCCATCTTCCGCTTCTCGCCGGACGATTTCGCGACCATCCGGGCGCGATGGCGGGCCGCCGCATCCGGGGCCACGCCGGGGGAGCGCGACCCCTACAGCGTGCTGGGGGTCCGTCGCGATGCGGACACCGCGGAAATCAAGAGGACCTACTATCGGCTGGTGCGCGAGCATCATCCCGACCGGCTGGTGGCCCAGGGCCTGCCCGAGGAATTCGTCCGCCGGGCCAACGACCGGCTGGCGGTGATCAACGCCGCCTTCGACCGCATCGCCAGCGAACGCGGCATCCACTGAGGCGGCGAGCCGGCTGCGACGGCGCGTCCGCCTGGCGTCGCCCGCGCCCGACCCCATATGTTGCAATGCAACATGGCTCGAGCGATCGAGGAGGCCGCAATGGCGGAGGCGAAAAGGCGGGCAGGACGGAACCGGGCGCCGGCGGAGCGGCGGCAGAAGGATCACGGGGTACGGCCGGCGGCCGTGCGCCCGGTGCGGCGCGCCGGCAGGCGGGCGGAAACGACCCCCCCACCCCTGCCTTTCGCTCCTTCCTGGGAAAACTTCGATCGTCTGCTGCACGCCTTTCAGGCGCGCTTCACCGGCGGCTTCTCGCCACCCGGGACAGCGCTGACCCGGCTCGATTGGTGGATGCATCTGGCCAACGCGCCCGGCCGCCAGGCGGCACTGGCGCAGAAGGCCTGGTTCGACGGCATGGAGCTTTTGAGTTGGGCCGGGCGGGCGATGCTCGGCCAGAACGGGCCCGGCCCCTTCCAGCCGGCCGAACACGACCGGCGCTTCCGCCATCCCGACTGGCAGCGCCCGCCCTTCAACATCATGGCCCAGACCCATCTGGCGGTGCAGGATTTCTGGGAAGCCGCTACCTGCGACGTGCGCGGCGTCAGCGCTCGTCACCGCCAGCAGATCAACTTCATGGTGCGCCAGGATCTCGACCGGCTGGCGCCGAGCAACTTCCCCTGGACCAATCCCGAGGTGATCCGGCGCACCCTGGCCGAAGGCGGCCTGAATTTCCTGCGCGGCTTCGGTTACTTCCTCGAGGATCTGGAACGCCAGCTCACCGGCAAG
>CAYYZI010000028.1:0-12960 GCA_964475675.1 uncultured Geminicoccaceae bacterium | reverse complement strand
ACCCCGTCCGAGGCCGGCACCGGGGGGCGGGCCGCATCGCGGCCGTCAGGGCGCTGCCGGTTCGGGGAAGCGTTCCGCCGCCGGCGCCAGTTCGGCCGGATCGGCGAAGCCGTTGGCGAAAAGCCAGGGGCCGATGGCCCGGTGCAGGGCCGCGATCACCGGAGGCGGCACGCGGGATCGCCAGTCGCCATCCCGATAGTCCGAGACATGGCCGCTCTGGAAACCGGTGTGGCGATCGATCAGCCGCAGCGAGTGGTCGAAGTTCTTCACCAGCTCTTCCGAGCGGGGAAATCTGCCGGCATGCATGGCCGCCTCCCGCTCCCGTTCCAGCTCGGCGATGCGGTGGGCGACGGCGGCGCGATCGAACCGCGCGGCGATGTCTCTGGCCGTTTCGCGGTCCACCGGCAGACCGAGGAACCCCGCGATCTTTCCCACCACCGCCTCGGGGTGATCGCGGATTTCGGGATAGGCGATTTCCAGCACCGGATGTCGGTCGGCGAGCGCGCGGCGTGCCTCCGCCAGTTTCACCGCGTTCAGCGTCGCAGCGAGGGCATGGCGCCAGTCGCAGCGGGTGAAGCGGGCGAAGGAGACGAGGGCGTCTCGGGGATCCCGGATGGTGGCGATCATGCGGAAGCCCTGCGGGAGCTCCGCGAAGTGCCGGTGGGTCTTGAGAACCCAGGCGCTCCGCCGCCGCGAATCCCGGACGGCCTTGTGGAAGCTCGCCTCGAAATGGTCGCCGAGGGCGAGGGCGGCAGGTTCCGGCTGCGGCCGGTAGCCGTGCATGCGGCAGATCTGCCGGGCCGCGTTGAAAACCCATGTCGAGCCGGCTCGTGGCATGGTGGCCACCAGAACCCGCAGCGCCATCGATGTCTCCGTGCCGGTGCGCGCTCGCCGACAGAGCATGCAGATCGGCGGTCAAGAAAGGGTTAACGGCCGGTATCGTGCTCCGGTCCCGTCCACCACCTGCGGCCGGGAGCGGGATCCGGCGCGCAACGGGCCGCACCTTCGCGCAAAAGTAGGAATGCCTCTTGAGCGAACCCTCGCATCAGGCGAGAATGATGAACAATGGTGCGAATGCGAGCGGTGCGGGATCATGTTCGAATATGTGCTGATGTTCTTCGTCTGCACCGCGGACGGGGACTGCCGGCGGGTCGAGATGGCCAGCTTCGAGTCCTACGAGCGCTGCATCGCGGCGAGCGAGGAGAGGAGCGTGTTCCGTCTTCCCTGGAACTATCTGACCATGCTCGAGGCCTATCGTCTCGACCATCCCGACAGCGAGGTGCGCGGGCAGGGCTGCGCGCGGCTGCGGATCGCCGAGTGCCATCCGGCCGAGCTCGATTGCCCGGGCCGCTGAAGCGTCTTCAATAAAGCCGGCGGCGGAACATGGCGGTGGCCGCGGTGAGCGTCACCGCGGCGATGATCGCCATCGGCCAGATCTGGTCGAGGAGCAGCGCGATCGGCGTCTCCCGCAGGAAGACGCTGCGCAGGATCACCAGAAAATAGCGGAACGGATTGGCCAGGGTGATCGTCTGGATGGCCTCGGGCATGTTCATGATCGGGGTGGCGAAACCGGACAGGATGACCGCCGGCACGACGAACAGGAAGGCGCCGAGGATGGCCTGCTGCTGGGTCCGCGACAGCGCCGAGACCATCAGCCCGACGCCGCTGTTGGCGAGGATGAACAGGAACAGCCCGAGATAGAGCAGCAGGAGGCTGCCGCGCAGCGGGATCTCGAACCAGTACACGGCGACGACCACGATCAGGGTTCCCTCGGCGAGGCCGATCAGCAGTGCCGGCAGGGCCTTGCCGATGAGGATCTCGAGCGGCCGGAAGGGGGTCACCAGAAGCTGCTCGAAGGTGCCGAGCTCGCGTTCGCGGGCCACCGACAGTGCCGTTACCACCAGCACCACCACCATGCTCAGAAGGCCCACCAGCCCCGGCAGGATGAACCAGCGGCTGTCGAGATTGGGGTTGAACCAGGCGCGGATCTCGAGCCGTACCGGCGGCCCTCGGAAACCCGCCCGGCGCTGCAGGTCGAGATTGAAATCCTCGACGATCGCCTGGGCGTAGGCGAGGATGCCGAGCGAGGTGTTCGACTGGCGGCCGTCGAGAATGAGCTGGATCGGCGCCGGCCTGCCGGCCCGGAGAGCCGCCTCGAATTCCGGCTGGATGCGGATCGCCAGCGCCACCTCGCGGCGGTCGATCGCCGCCCGCAGGGCCCGATCGTTGGCCAGATGCACCAGCGGGCCGAAGGTCGGCGAGCCCTCGAACAGGGCCACCACCGCCCGCGAACTCGGCGTGTTGTCGGCATCGAGGATGGCGGTGCGGACGTCGCGGATGTCGAAGGTGGCGGCATAGCCGAAGACGAGGAGCTGGAACAGCGGCGGGCCGATCAGCACCGCCCGCGAGCGCGGGTCCTTCCACAGGACCAGGAGTTCCTTGCGCAGCAGGGCCAGGATCCGGCGCCACATGATGCTGTCCTACTCCAGGGATTTCCGCGTCTTGCGACGCGCCACGGCCAGGAAGACGGCGGCGATCACCAGCAGTGCCGCGGCGTCCACCAGCAGGATCGGCAACACGTCGCCGGCCAGGAACAGGGTTTGCAGGCTGGAGACGAAATAGCGGGCCGGGATGATGTGGGTGAGGAGCTGGATGACCCAGGGCATGCTGCGGATGTCGAACAGGAATCCGGAGAGGATGAAGGCCGGCAGGAAGGCGGTGATGATCGCTACCTGGCCGGCGACGAACTGGTTGCGGGCGACCGCCGATACCGCCAGCCCGTAGGCCAGCGAGGCCACCATGTAGATCGCCGACATGATGGTCAGGGCCAGGAACGAGCCGCGGAAGGGCACCCCGAACAGGAACACCGCCATCACCGTGGCCACCGCCATGCTGCCCATGCCCAGGACGAAATAGGGTACCAGCTTGCCGATCATGATCTCGCGGATCCGGACCGGGGTCGCGAACAGCGCTTCCATGGTGCCGCGCTCCCATTCGCGGGCGACCACCAGCGAGGTCAGCATGGCCCCGATCAGGGTCATGATGATGGCGATCAGCCCCGGGATCAGGAAATGGCGGCTGTTGATCTCGGTATTGAACCACATGCGATGTTCGATCACGAGCCCGGCGGGCGGCCCCTCCTCGCGCCGCAGGCCGGCCAGCCAGCGGGCGAACACCCCCCGCACATAGCCCTCGACGATCCGTGCCGTGTTGGCATCGACGCCGTCGACCACGAGCTGCACCACCGCATCGCCATCCTCCAGGCGGTCGGCGAAATCGTCACGCAGCGAGATGATGCCCTGGACCTCGCGGCGGGCCAGCAGCAGCCGCGCGGTGGTGATGTCGGCGGCCGGCTCGACACGGAAGTAAGGGGAGCCGCGAAAGGCCTCGGCCAGGGCGTCGGCGGCCTCCGAGGAGAGCGGCTTGACCAGGGCGATGCGCACGTTGCGGGGATCGAGGGAGACGCCGTAACCGAACAGGAACAGCAGGATCGCCGGCAGCACGAAGGCGATGGCGATGCTGCTCGGATCGCGCAGGATCTCGAGCCATTCCTTGCGCAGCAGGCCGCGAATACGCAGGAGGGCGGATCCCGAGGACCGGTGCCGGCTCATGCCGCCTTGCCTCGCTGCTCCTCGAGGAGGGCGACGAAGGCCCCCTCGAGATCGGCGACCGCGGGGTCCTTGGCCCGGGCATCGGCGATGATCCGGTCGGGCGCACCCACCGCCAGCAGGCGGCCGCGCTCGATGATGGCGACGCGGTCGCAATACTCCGCCTCGTCGAGAAAGTGGGTGGTGACCATCACCGTCACCCCGGCCTCGGCCAGGGCCACGATGCGCAGCCAGAAGGCGCGGCGGGCGAGCGGATCGACCCCTGATGTGGGTTCGTCGAGAAACAGGATCTCGGGCTCGTGCATCAGTGCCGCCGCCATCGACAGGCGTTGCTTGTAGCCGAGCGGCAGATCGCCGCTGCGCTGGTCGAGCACCTCGCCGAGGCCGAAGCCTTCGATGGTGGCCTGGAGCCGCGCGCGTCGCCGGCGGCCGACCAGGCCGTAGGCATCGGCCACGAAATCGAGGTTCTGAGCCACCGTCAGATCGACATAGAGAGAGAATTTCTGGGCCATGTAGCCGATATGGGCGCGGGCTGCCGCGGCCGCCCGCAGCAGATCGTAGCCCAGCACCCGGGCCTCGCCGGAGGTGGGCGGCAGCAGGCCGCAGAGCATCTTGAAGGTGGTCGATTTGCCGGCCCCGTTGGGCCCCAGAAGACCGAAGATCTCGCCGCGCCGGACCTCGAAGCCGATGCCGTCGACGGCGCGGAAGGTGCCGAAGACGCGCACCAGATCGCGGATGCGGATGACCACCCCGTCGCCCTCCGCATTGCCGTGCCGGGGCGGATCGACTGTGGCCGGGAGCGCGTCCCGGCCACGCAGAACGCTGCGCAGGCGGGCCACGACTGCGTCCTCGAGCCGGGCCGGCACCGGCGTCACCCGGACCACCGAATCGAGCCGGGTCAGCCGCTCCCGGTCGGCCGGCCGGCCCAGCACCAGGCGCAGTGCCCCACCGCGCACCGCGACATCGAGCACGCCGGGCTCGCCGTAAAGCCGGCGCATCAGCGGACGCCGCATGCCGGCCGTCGTCTCCACCCGGAAGACGCGGCCGCGCAGGGCGGCGGTGAGCTCGCCCGGGCGCGCGTCGGCGATCAGTCTTCCCTCGTGCAGCACCAGGACCCGCTCGCAGCGCTCGGCCTCGTCGAGATATGCCGTGCTCCAGAAGATGGTCGCCTGGCCCGAGGCCAGATTCTGGACGAGCTGCCAGAGCTCGCGACGGGACAGCGGGTCGACGCCGACGCTGGGCTCGTCCAGCAGCAGCAGCTCGGGCGTCTTCAGCAGTGCTGTCCCCAGTGCCAGCTTCTGGCGCATGCCCCCCGAGAGCCGGCCGGCGAGGCGGCCGGTGAAGGGGGCGAGTTCGGTGGCCTCCAGGATTTCCCGGATGCGCTCCCTGCGAGCCTGTCCGACGAGCCCGTAGAGATCGGCATAAAGCTCGAGATTCTCCCGCACGGAAAGGTCGTCGTAGAGACCGAAGCGCTGGGGCATGTAGCCGACCCGGGCCTGGATCGCCTGGGGATCCTTGCGCGTGTCGATCCCCAACACGGTGAGCCGGCCCTCGTCGGGCAGCAGCAGACCGGCGAGCAGCCGCATCAGTGTCGTCTTGCCGGCACCGTCGGGGCCGACCAGGCCGACGAGGGCACCCGCCTCGAGGCGGAGGGTGAGGCCGCACAGCGCCTCGATGGTACGGCCGGCGAGGCGAAAACGTTTGCCGACCCCTTCCAGCGCCACCGCGGCGACGGTCATCGGCCGTTGCGCGCGTCGCTGCCGATGTCGATCTCCACCGTCACCGGCATGCCCTGGCGCAGACCGCGGTCGGGATTCCTGGCATAGACCCGGACCTGATAGACGAGGCTGGTGCGCAGTTCTTCGGTCTGCACCGTCTTGGGAGTGAATTCGGCCACCGGCGAGATGTAGCCGACCCAGGCCTCGTAGCGCCCGCCGGAATCGGTACGGATCACCGCCGGCATGCCTTCCTCCAGCCGGCCGAGTGCGGGTTCGGGGGCATAGACCCGGGCCCATACCGGATCGTCGAGGGCGATCGCATAGACCGGCGTGAAGGCGAGCACGACATTGCCCGGCTCTTGCAGGCGGGCGGTGACCGTACCCTCGACCCTGCTTTCGAGGCGGGTGTAGGCGAGCCGGGTCCGAGCCGCCTCGAGCTCCGCTCGGGCACGCGCCACTTCCGCCTTCTGCGCAGCGATGTCCTCCTTGCGCGGCCCTTCCACCAGGAGGTCGATGGTCTGGCGCTGGGCCGCGATCTGGGCCTCGAGGGCGCGCGCCCGGGCGCGGGCGGCATCGAGATCGGCCTTGGGCGCGAAACGGTCCCGGGTGAGCCGCTCCAGCCGCCCGACGGTGCGGTCGGCATCCTCCTTGAGGGCCTCGAGGCGGGCGAGTTCGGCGCGGGCGCGGGCGATCTCCTGGGGACGGGTACCGTTCTCCAGCTTTTCGAGAAGCGCCTGCGCCGCCGCCAGCCGGGCCTCGGCCGCCGCCAGCTCCGCCCGGAACAGCTCGTCCTCGAGGCCGGCGATGACCTCGCCGCGCTCGACCCGATCACCCTCCTCCTTGTCCATCACCCGGATGCGGCCCGCCTCGTTGAAGCCGAGGCGCGCCTCGCGCACGTCGATATTGCCGTAGAGGCGAAGCAGCCCCGCGTTGGCCGTATCGTTCTCCAGGCGCCAGTAGGAGATCGCCCCGCCGGCCCCGGCGAGCACCAGCAACAGCAGCAGCACGCGTAGCAGCTTCGCCTTCATTCTCGTTCCAGCCCGGCACCGCGGAAATCGCCGACAGGCATATGGGCAGCCTCCGGTTGTGGTTTGCTGCGTGATCTTGCCTCAGTCTTCGAGGCGGCGGGCAATCTCCACGAGGTTGCCGTCGGGATCGCGGAAATAGAGGGAAAGGAGCCGGCCGGTGGCGCCGCTGCGCGGCACCGGGCCTTCCAGCAGCGGATGGCCGAGCGCCTCCATGCGAGCGGCGACCGCTTCGAGCGGTGCCGCGGTCAGCAGACAGAAATCGGCCGAGCCGGGCACGGGCTTTGCCGCCCTCGGCGCGAACTCCCGTCCGACCTCGTGCAGATTAATCTTCTGATCGCCGAAATGCAGCGCATGCCGGCCTTCTCCGAACCGTTCGTGGCGCAGACCGAGCCCGTCGACATAGAAGCGACGCGTGGCGGCGAGATCCCGCACGGTCAGCACCAGATGGTCGAGGGCCAGGATGCTCATCCCCGCTGCTCGGGCGTCGTGGCCGCGGGTTCGCTCCGGATCTCGATGCCGCGAGCGCGCGCGGCCTCTTCCAGACGGCGGAAAGCGGCTTCGCAGGCGGCGGCATCGCGGGAGCGAAAGACCACGCTGGTGCCGGGCCGGTCGAAGGTGAAGAAGGGATAGCTGCCGATCTCCACGCTCGGAAACGCCTCCTGGATCTCGGCCAGCAGCAGCGCGACATCGCCCTCGGCTGCCAGCAGGGTGAGGGTGCGCGAGAGGATCGGCGGGCCGCCCTGGAGCTGGTGGCGGATGCCCTCGAACATGGCCCGCATCACCCGCGGGATGCCGGCCAGCACGAACACGTTCTCGACCCGAAAGCCGGGTGCGGTGCTGATGGGGTTGTCGATCAACTCGGCGCCCTCGGGCATTTCCGCCATCTTGAGGCGGGCCTCGTTGATCTTCTCGGGCGGATAGTAGGCGCGTAGCCGGCGCTCGGCCTCGGGATGGCGCACCAGACGGCGGCCGAAGGCGCGGGCGATGCTGGCGGCGGTAATGTCGTCATGGGTGGGGCCGATGCCGCCGGTGGTGAACAGATACGTGTAGCGCACCCGGCAAGCGTTGACCGCCTCGACGATGCGCTCCTCGATATCCGGCACGACCCGCGCCTCCAGAAGCGGAATGCCGAGTGCGTTGAGCTCGCGGGCGAGGTAGGGCAGGTTGGCATCCACGGTTCTTCCGGAGAGGATTTCGTTGCCTATGATGACGAGCGCCGCGCTGGCGGGCTGCTGGCTGCTGTCCATGTCGGCTCCGTTCGCTCGCTCGCAGCGCACCGTCCGGTAGGACGCGATGCGGCTGCGCAAACCGCTTTACCCCGGTGTCCTCCGGCAAAGGTATAAGCGCTTTCTGGCTGATGTCGAACTGGCCGACGGTCGGCTCGTCACCGCCCATTGCGCCGATCCCGGGCGGCTGCCGGGCCTGGCGGTGCCGGGTGCGCCGGTCTGGCTTTCCCGCCACGACGATCCGAAGCGCAAGCTCGCCTGGACTTTGGAGCTGATCGCCCAGGGCGAGAGCCTGGTCGCGGTCAACAGCCAGAACCCCAACCGCATCGCCCGCGAAGGTTTCGAAGCCGGCCGCTTCGACTTCGCCACCGGCTGGACCGAGCTTCTTCGCGAGCCGCGCATCGAGAACGGCACCCGGCTCGATTTCATGCTGGCCTACCGCGACCGGCCGCCGCTCTTCGTCGAAGTCAAGGGCATCACCTGGAAGCGCGACGGTCTCGCCGTCTTTCCCGATGCGCCGACGGTGCGCGGCCGGCGCCATCTGCGGACGCTCGAGCGCCTCGCCGGCGAGGGGTTCGGCGCCGCCCTGCTGTTCATTGCCCAGCGCCGCGATGTCGAGGCTTTCGCGGCCGCGGCCGATATCGACCCCGCCTATGCCGAGGCGTTGGCGAGCGCCCGGGCGGCCGGTGTGACGGTGCGGGCATGGCGCTGTGCCATCAACCTGTGCGAGATAACACTGGATGCGGAATTACCTACGGTTTAAAATGCCCGCATGGAGGACGGTGCCGCAACCCGGCAGGCCATCAGCCTGCTCGCCCAATCCGGTCTCGAGGTGGAGATCGCGCCGCGGGACGGCGACGGTGTCGCCTATCTGCTGCGCGGGCGCACCTTCGCCTTCCGTCACCTGATCAAGGCTGCGGGCGGCCGCTGGCAGCCGGAGCGGGCGCAGTGGGAGATCCGCGACGCCGCGCGGCTCGAGGAGCTCTGCCGCCGGATCGCCGAAGGTGGAAGCGCCCCCGGCCTCGCCGAGGCGCCGCAGGCCTTCGACGGCAAGCCGGCCAAGCACTATCACGGGCATCGCGCGCGGCTGCGCGAGCGCTTCATGAAGGCCTCGCCCGAAGCCCTCGCCGACTACGAGCTGCTCGAACTCCTGCTGTTCTTCTCGGTCTACCGCCGCGACACCAAGCCGCTGGCCAAGGACATGATCGCCCGTTTCGGCGGCCTCGGCGGAGTGCTGGCCGCCGATCTCGGCCAGTACAAGGATTGTTTCGGCCTCGATCCGGAGCGCGTCGACAGCGGGGATTCCCGTCGCCCGGTCTACGAGGACGATCTGCGCTTCACCCAGGTGCTCCTGAAGGCCATTCACGAGCTGTTGCAGCGGGTGCTCAAGGAAGAAGTGCGCGACCGGCCGGTGATCGGCTCATGGGCGGCGCTGATGGACTATCTCAAGATGGCCATGAGCCACGAGCCGCGCGAGCATTTCCGCATTCTCTTCCTCGACCGCAAGAACATCCTGATCTGCGACGAGGTGCAGAGCCGGGGCACCGTCGATCATACCCCGCTCTATCCCCGGGAAGTGGTCAAGCGGGCGCTGGAGCTCGGCGCCTCGGCGATCATCATGGTCCACAACCATCCGAGCGGCGATCCCAC
The DNA here is from genome assembly GCA_964475675.1 of uncultured Geminicoccaceae bacterium. GTDB lineage: Bacteria > Pseudomonadota > Alphaproteobacteria > Geminicoccales > Geminicoccaceae > JALSRW01. The sequence goes on along the minus strand of CAYYZI010000028.1, from coordinate 3,730 downwards.
CCCTTCCAAGGCCGATATCGAGATGACCCGGCAGGTGGTGCAGGCCCTGAGCGCGGTGGACATCACCGTTCACGACCATGTGGTGATGGGCAAGAACCAGCATGCGAGCTTCCGCAGCCTGCGGCTGATCTAGAGTCGGTCGCCGGGGTCGCGCGGAGGCCCGCTCAGGCCTGCGCCGCGGCCCGCTCCTGTGCGCCGCCACGCTCGCAGGTCCTGGAAAAGCGGATCTTCGGAAAATCCTCCTGGACCCGCCCCAGATCCCAGGCGTTGCGCGCCAGATAGACCAGATGGCCGTCGCGGTCGGTGCCGAGGCTCGCCCGCCTGGCGGCGAGGAAGCGCTCCCTCTCGCGTTCGTCCGGCGGCCAGCACCAGCGCGCGGTGACATAGGCGGCCGCCTCGAAATCGACCGGAAGATCGTATTCCGCCGCTAGCCGCGCCCGCAGCACATCGAGCTGTAGGGGGCCGATCACGCCGACGATCCAGTCGGCACCCAGGAGCGGGCGGAAGACCTGGGTCACCCCTTCCTCGGCCATGTCCTCGAGCGCCTTTTTCAGATGCTTGGCGCGCATCGGATCGCCGAGCCGCACGCGCATCAGGATCTCGGGGGCGAAATTGGGGATCCCGGTGAAACACAGGCTGCGCCTCTCGGTCACCGTGTCCCCCACCCGGAGCTGGCCGTGATTGGGCAGCCCCACGATGTCGCCGGCGAAGGCCTCCTCGGCGAGCTGGCGATCCTGGGCGAAGAAGAAGATGGGGTTGGAGACGGTGAGCGGCTTGCCGTCGCGGACATTTCGGAGCTTCATGCCGCGGCGGAAGCGACCCGCGCACAGGCGGACGAAGGCCACCCGGTCGCGATGGCGGGCGTCCATGTTGGCCTGGACCTTGAAGACGAAGCCGGCCACTTCCTCGCTCTCGGGGGACACCGGTTCGGGTTCGGCCGGCTGCGGCCGCGGCGCCGGGGCATGTTCGGCAATGCCGTCGAGCAGGGCGCGGATGCCGAAGCTGCGTAGCGCACTGCCGAAGAAGACCGGCGTCAGATGGCCCTCGAGATAGCTGCGGGCATCGAAGGCGGGCAGTGCCTCGCGCACCAGCGTGACCTCCTCCTCGAGCCGGGCCAGCGCTTCCCGGCCGATCCGTTCGGCCGCCTCCTCCCGGCTGGCTTCGCGCTCCGGCAGGGGCTGCCGTTCGGGCTCGAACAGTACCACCCGGCCGTCGTCGATCCGCTCGACGCCCCGGAAGTTGCGGCCCATGCCGATCGGCCAGTTCATCGGCGCAGTGTCGAGGGCCAGCTTCTCGGCGATTTCGTCGAGCAGTTCCAGGGGCTCGCGAGCCTCGCGGTCGAGCTTGTTGACGAAGGTGAGGATGGGGATGTCGCGCAGACGGCAGACCTCGAACAGCTTGAGGGTCTGGGCCTCGATGCCCTTGGCCGCATCCAGCACCATCACCGCGCTGTCGACCGCGGTCAGGGTACGGTAGGTGTCCTCCGAGAAATCCTCGTGACCGGGGGTGTCGAGCAGATTGAACATGCGCCCGGCATGCTCGAAGGTCATCACCGAAGTGGTGACCGAAATTCCGCGCTTTCTCTCGATCTCCAGCCAGTCGGAGCGTGAGCGCCGGCGTTCCCCCCGTGCCTTGACCTCGCCGGCCAGATGAATGGCCCCGCCCAGCAGCAGGAGCTTCTCGGTCAGGGTGGTCTTGCCGGCATCCGGGTGGGAAATGATGGCGAAGGTGCGGCGACGCGCGGCGGCGTCGGCGATCCCGCCGTTGTCGTTCGGTCTCACGGTCGATGGCTCCACGAAAAAAACCGCCCGCATCGGACGGGCGCACAGAAGAAATGGCGCGGACCGGCCACCGGCACAAGGGGGTCGCGACGGATCGCCGGCGCTGCCGCCGGTCGGGGCATCCTGTGCATTATGGTCGCAGCTCTGCGTGCAGGGTCTGTGCGCTTCGCCCCGCGGTTTCTATCCTTGCTCGCGTGATGAGGCATCTCTGCAGGTTCGGCTCCCGCAGGGGAGCATTGCGGCGGCTGGCGGCCTGGACCACGGCGCTGGCGCTGGTCCTGCACCCTTTCCTGGCGGCCTTCGCTGCCGCCGCACCGGCTTCACGCGAAGGTCTGGTGCCGGTGTGCACCGGCAGCGGACTGATCTGGATCGATCCCGGCAATGCGGCGGCACCGCTGTTGCCCCGGCCGCCGGCCCGATCCGGCCTGCATCTCTGCTGTTTCCTCAACGGGCAGGTGGCGGCCCTGTCACCGCCGGCGCCGCCCGTTCCCCTCCTGTTCCGCATCTCCCGGCGGCTGCCGCCGTCACGCGAGGCGGTGCCGGCGGGCCCGCCGGCCCTCGATGCCGCCTCGGCGAGAGGCCCTCCCGCGACAGGCTGAGACGGGTCCGCGAGAGGGGCGAGCTGCCGTCTGCCCCCGCGGCCATCGACATCATGTCCCGTTTGCATGCCTGGAGGGAAATCCATGCAGCGAAAACTGGTCTATCCGGTGCTGCTTCTGCTGCTGGCCGCGATCACCGCGATCAGCGGCTGGGAGTTCTACGCGGCGCGACAGGCGGCTCGCGAGGCGAGCGAGCGCAAGGCCGATGCCACCGCGAATCGCAAGTCCATCGGCGGCAGCTTCTCCCTTACCGACCATACCGGCCGGCGGGTGACCGACGCCGATTTCCGCGGCAAGTTCCTGCTGGTGTTCTTCGGTTACACCTACTGTCCGGATGTCTGCCCCACCGCCATGGCCAATGTCAGCCTGGTCATGGAAGCGCTGGGCGAAGACGCCGACGCGGTCCAGCCGCTGTTCATCAGCATTGATCCGCAACGTGACGACCCGGCGGAGATGGCCGATTTCGTCGGCCAGTTCGATCCCCGCATCATCGGTCTCACCGGAACCCCGGAGGAGATCGCCGAAGTCGCCCGCAAGTACCGGGTCTACTACCGCAAGGTCACCGCCAAGGAGCTGGGTGAAGAATCTTCTGGCGACGATCAGGACTATCTGATGGACCATTCGGCCTATCTCTATCTGATGGGGCCGGATGGCCAGTTCCTCGAAGTCTTCACCCACACCCAGGATCCGGCCGAGATCGCGCGCGCCATCAGGGCAGCGATCGAGAGCCGTGCCAGCGCATGAGGTCTGCCATGACACATCCCCGCAAGACGTTTTCCATCCTGCTTCTGCTGCCCTTTCTCCTGTTCGGTCTGATCCCCGCGGCAGCGGCCCATGGCGTATTCGAGACGGATGGGATCACCGTCCGCGAGGTCTGGGCGCGGGCCAGCAAGGTCCGGAACAGTGCTGCCTACATGACCATCACCAACGAGGGATCGAAGCCGGTCCGCCTCGTCGCCGTGTCCACCCCGATCGCCGGGCGTGCCCAGCTGCACACCACCCGGATCGAGGACGGGGTGATGAAGATGCGGCCCGTGAAGGCGATCGAGATCGGCCCCGGCCAGACGGTCGAGCTCGAACCGGGCGGCTATCACGTGATGCTGCTCGGCCTCGAGGAGCCGCTTCGCCTCGACGACCATTTCGACCTCACCCTCACCTTCGACAATGGTACGACCGTCGATGTGGTGGTCCATGTGCGCGAGGCCTCGGCCATGGGCATGAAGATGGACATGGGCGAGATGCCGATGGGCGAGGGCATGAACGAGGGGCAGAAAATGGAGGGCATGAAGGACTCCGGAGACTGAGCCCTGGCCGGGGGCCGCGCCGTGGGCGTGCTCGCGGGGAACCCCT
>CAYYZI010000027.1:1317-13037 GCA_964475675.1 uncultured Geminicoccaceae bacterium | reverse complement strand
GTCCCCGGGGACGCGCTGGTCGGCCATGCCGAAATCGCTGCAGCGATGCTCGACGAACATGTCGACTTCCTCGAACGAGCCGGCATCGAGCAGCAGCTCGACCCGCTCGCGCGCCGTCAGCTTGCCCCGCTCGTGCTGCGCCCTGACCCGCCGTTCGCCACCGCCGAGCCGCGCCGCCTGGCGCCTGCGCTCGAGTTCCTGCAAGATTTCCTGCACGGTCTGGCCGCTCCCGCTAGTCTGACCCTGCCGCAGCTAGCACGATGTGCCGCGACGCAAAAGCGGCGCCGATGTCGCCGCTAGGATGATACGGGAACGACACAAGGTGGCCCGACACCAGGCACCCGCCTCCGACAGGCTTCCGGTAATGGGTCTCGTCCTGCAGGCCTATCGCTACCTGCTGGCCGAACAGCGCCGCCTGATCCGCCTCGCCCTCGGCTGGCTGCTGCTCGCCTACGCGCTCGGTCTGCTGCTGTCGAGGCTGCCGGGCGTGCCTTCGCCACAGGCCTGGGCGATCGCCAATCTGATCGATTTCCTGGGCTACAGCGCCGTCAGCGTCGCCTGGCTGCGGCATCTCGTGCTCGGCGAAGCCTGGCCGAACCGCATGGCCCCCCTGAGGCGGCCGGTATTCGCCTACATCTTCTGGGGACTCCTGGCCATGCTGCTGGCGGTGGTACCCGTGCTGCTGGCATCCTCCCTCTGGGGCGGCCTGCTGGCACTCCTGTTCGCCCGCAGTCCGGCGCAGGCCGAGCTGCTCATCGGCTATACCGTCATGGCCGGGGCGCTGCTGGCCTCCTATCTGTTCACGCGGCTGATGTTCGTGCCCCTCGCCCGGGCCCTCGGCGAGCCCATGCGGTTCGTCGGATCGCTCGCGCTTTCGCGCGGCAACGGCCTGCGTCTGCTGCTGGGCTCCTTTCTGGTCGTGCTGCCGCTTCTGCTGCTGGCGATCTTGGCCAGCCTGCTGCTGTTGGGCGGAGCAGGGGCCAGCGGCGATGTCCCCGGGCTGCCCTCGCAGGGGGCACCGCTGCGGCCCCTGGGGCTGCTGCTGGATCTCCTCCTGCGGTCGGTGCAGTACGCCGAGGCGGCGCTGACCGCCACCTTCGCCGCCGGCAGCTACGCCTTTCTCCTGCGGCGGCGCGGCGGGCTGCCCGTTTCAGGCGGCGAGCAACTCTAGGAAGCGGCAGGCCGCCTCCAGATCGCGACGCACCGCCTGCTGACGGGCCTGCTGTTCGGGATCCGCGCCCCATTGCTCGATCTCCCAGAATTCCTCGAGATGGGCGAGCTCGAAGGCCTGCTCGGCGGTCAGCAGAGCGTGCTCGATGGCCAGTCCGAGGACCAGCGAGCCGGTCAGCCGCGTGGCCGCATGAAGGCCGACCAGACGCCAGTCGTCGAGCCTCTGGAGGACGCCGGTCAGCGCCCGCACCGCCTCCGCGGGCTGTTCCACCGGGCTCAGCACGGCAGTCACCCGCAGTCTGGCTCCGAAGCTCTGCGCCGCCCACTCGAGCCAGGGCTGCCAGCGTTGCTGCTGGCGGGCGACCAGTTCGCGCGGGTGGCCGACCCGGTAGCAGAGCAGATCGGAACGGGCGAAACCGGTGATTTCGGCGATCGCGTCCGCGCGCCGCGCCGGCATCAGATCGATCACCGTGGTGGCCAGCCGCATCAGCGGCATGGTCGCGGGCCGCACGGTCCCTTTCTGTTCCCCCCATTCGCCGGCGATCGCCGCCGCCAGTGCCGCGCTCGGCAGCGCCAGAGGATTGCCTCCCGGGGTCCGCACGGGCCGCCCGTCGAGAAGGATGTGATGGCCGCCCTCGCGGGCCGCGGCCTCGGCGCGCTCGTAGAAGCGCTTCATGCCGGGACCAGTGCCGCCAGTTGCGCGAAGCCGTCGAGCAGATGCGCTGCCCCGGCCATCGCCAGCTCCTCCGGCGGATGGTTGCCCCAGCGCACTCCCACCGGCGTCACCTTGGCCGCACGGGCCATCTCGACATCGAAGGTGGTATCGCCGACGAAAATGGTGTCGGCCGGCTCCACGCCGGTTTCGGCCATCGCCGCCAGCAGCATCGAGGGATGCGGCTTGGAGGGATGGCGATCGGCGGTCTGCAGGGTCACGAAGCGGCGCTCCAGACCGTGGCGCTCCAGCACCGAGAGCAGGCCGCGCATCGCCTTGCCGGTGGCCACCCCGAGCAGGACGCCGCGGGCATCGAGGGTTTCGAGGATTTCCCGGGCACCCGGAAAGAGCGGCTCCTCATGATCGGGTCGCTGACGGCGGGCCAGGAACGCTTCCCGGTAATGGCCGGCGATCCGCTGCGCGGTCTCGAAATCCTCGCGGCCCAGCAGGATGCGCATCGCCTCCGGCAGCGACAGCCCGACGATGCGCCGGATCGCTTCCGCATCGGGGGCGGCCAGGCCGGCCGCGGCGAAGGCCTCGCGGGCACAGGCGACGATCGTCGCCCGGCTGTCCACCAAGGTGCCGTCGATGTCGAAAACCACGAGTTTCGTACGCATCCGCCTCTCATCCTTCTTCGGGGCGGATGTGGCGCGGACGGCAGCGGAAGGCAACGGCAGCGCGGCGACGTGCGCAGCGGGGGAAAGTCGCTCCCGGGGCCGCGCGGCACCGTTCCGGCCGGACCGGGTCGGATCCGCGGACCCTGGCAACCGCTTCCACCTCGAAACGTTCCCGCCGATCGGCCGCATCCGGGGAACGACCGTGTGATCCCGGCCGCCGTCGGAGATGCCGACCCGGGCAGCGGCGCTTCGAAGCCGGCGCTAGCGGTTGATGAAGTTGTCGTAAACGCCGATCACCGCCGGCCCGGCGAGGACCACGAACAGGGCAGGCAGAATGAAGGCGATCAGGGGAACGGTCAGGATCGCCGGCAGGCGCGCGGCCTTCTCCTCGGCCCGGATGATCCGCTGCTCACGGAACTCCGCTGCCAGGACCCGCAGCGACGGTGCCAGCGGAGTACCGTAGCGCTCGGTCTGGATGAGGGTACTCACGACCCCCTGAACCATCGGCAGCGGCACGCGCTTGGCGAGATTGCCGAGCGCCTGTCTGCGATCCGGAAGGAAGGTCAGCTCGACGCTGGTCAGCGCCAGTTCCTCGGCCAGCTCCGGCGCCGAACGTCCGATCTCCTCGGCCACCCGCTTGAGTGCGGAATCGAGCGCGAGCCCGGCCTCGGCGCAGATCACCAGCAGATCGAGCGCATCGGGCAGGCTCTTGCGGAGCGCGGTCATCCGCTTGCTGGTGGCATTGGAGAGCCAGATCTCCGGCAGATAGAAGCCGGCCAGAGCGCTGCCCAGAAGCGCCAGCAGCCGGGGGGCCGCCTGCAGATGCCCGAGATCGAGCACGATCAGGGCCATGACACTGCCGGCGCCGGCCAGAAACGGAAGCAGCAGCTTGGCGGTCAGATAGACGAACAGCGCTTCGCGACTGCGGTAGCCGGCGGCCATCAGCCGCTCGCGCAGCCGCTCCGTGCCGTCATGGCGGGCCAGCTTGAGCCGTCGGACGATGCGGGTCGCCAGATCCTGCGTGCTCTGCCGTGCCCTCCGCCGGCGTGCGGCGAGGCCCGTCGATGAGAGCTCGGCCTGGCGGCGGGCCACGAGGCGCGCCCGCCGGCTGGCCGGATCGCGTTCGATGAGGGCGAACCACACCGCCACCACCGAAACGAAGCCGAGCAGCGCCGCCAGCGCGACGATCGCGGTTTCGTCCTGCAGCAGGAGGGCCGGGAGGTTGCGCGCGAATTCCATGTCAGATCTCGAACCGTACCATCTTGGCGATCACCGCCACCCCCAGCGCCATGCTGGCGAGCCCCATGCCGGCCAGCATCTGCCCGCGCGGATCGACCGCCAGCACCAGCATGTAGTCCGGGTTCATGAGATAGATGACGAAGGCCATGATGAAGGGCAGCGAGCCGATGATCATCGCCGAGGCGCGGGCCTCCGAGGACATCGCCTTGATCTTGAGCTTCATCTGCTGGCGCCGGCGGATCATGGTCGACAGGTTCTGCAGAATGGCACCGAGATTGCCGCCGGTTTCCTGCTGGATGGCGATGGTCACCACGAAGAAGCGGAACTCCGGGATGTCGAGCTTGCGCACCGCCGCCCAGAGCGCCTCCTCGATGGTCATGCCGATGCGCACGTTGCTCGAGACCTCGCGGAACACCTCGCCTACCGGATCCTGGACCTCGTTGCCGATGATGGTGATGGCTTCCGAGATCGGCAGGCCCGATTTGAGCGCGCGGACGATGAGGTCGATCGCCTCGGGCATCAGTGCCAGGAACCTGCCGGCGCGCCGCTCCCGGCGCATGCGCACCAGCAGGTAGGGCCCGCCGGTGGCGGCAGCGAGGGCCAGCGGCAGCGACGCCGCCAGCGGCAGGCCGGCCAGCAGCATCGCCAGCAGCACCGCGGCGCCGAATCCGGCACAGAGCAGCACGAAATCCGGCAGGGCGAGGACCATTCCGGCCCGCGCCAGCTCGGCACGCAGCAGCTCCGGTCGCGGCACCAGACGCAGCACATGGGCGGCCAGACTGCCGAACCGCGAAACCCGGTCCCGCCGCCGCAGGCCCGCCGGCCGCGGTGGTCCGGCCGACAGCGACCGGTTGGCGGCGGCCCGGTTGCGCACGGTCTCGACTCGCCGTCGCACGCGCTTGCGGCTCTCGCCGCCACCCAGGAAGACCGCGGCGGCCAGCAGTAGGGTGCCCGACAGCACGGCCAGAGCGAGCAGGACCGGTGACAGTGCCGGCAGCCCGTTCATCGCGCGGCCCCGCTCATCGCCGCCATTAGCGCCCGGTCGAGACCGTAATAGGCGGCGCGCTTGATGAAATGCGGACGCACCGCGCTGCTCTTGAACTCGCCCAGGAGCGTGCCGTCGCTCGCCTCGCCGTGATACTCGAAGGTGAAGAGATCCTGCAGCGTGACCACCTCGCCCTCCATGCCGACGATCTCCGTGACATGGGTGATGCGACGGATGCCGTCGCGCATGCGGGCGGTCTGGATGACCAGATTGACGGCACCCACGATCTGGGTGCGAATGGCCTTGGTCGGCAGGTTGCCGCTGGCCATGGTGACCATGTTCTCGAGCCGGGTGATGGCCTCGCGCGGGCTGTTGGCGTGCAGCGTGCACATCGAACCGTCATGGCCGGTATTCATGGCCTGCAGCATGTCGAGCGCCTCGGCGCCGCGCACCTCGCCGCAGATGATGCGGTCGGGGCGCATGCGCAGCGCGTTGCGGACGAGATCGCGCATCGTAACCTCGCCCTGGCCCTCGAGATTGGGCGGGCGGGTCTCGAGGCGCACCACATGCGGCTGCAGCAGCTGCAGCTCCGCCGCATCCTCGATGGTGACGATCCGCTCGGCCGGGTCGATGAGCTGGGACAGCGCGTTCAGGAGGGTCGTCTTGCCCGAGCCGGTGCCGCCCGAGATCACCACGTTGAGGCGGCAGGCGGCGGCGATCTTCAGGATCCGCGCCAGCGGCTCGCTGATGTTGCCCTGGCGCATCATGCGGTCGAGGGTGATCTTGTGCTTGGCGAACTTGCGGATGGAAATGGCGCAGCCGTCGATCGCCAGCGGCGGAATGATGACGTTGACGCGGCTGCCGTCCTCGAGACGGGCGTCACAGATCGGGCAGGTCTCGTCGATCCGTCGGCCGACCCGGGTGACGATGCGCTGCGCCACGTTCAGGAGCTGCTGGTGATCGCGGAAGGTGATCCCGGTCGGCTCGAGCTTGCCGCGGCGCTCGACGAAGACGCTGGTCGGCCCGTTGACCATGATGTCGGTGACCGTCTCGTCCCTCAGCAGCGGCTCGAGCGGCCCGAGTCCGACCATGTCGGCGACCAGCCTGGCACTCAGCTCCTGCTGCTCCCTGCTGGACAGGGAGAGGCGATGTTCGTTGGCGATCTCGGCGATCAGCTCCAGCAGCTGACTGGTCAGCTCCTCGCGCGGCAGCCGGGCGGCGGCGGTCGCGTCGATGCGCTCGTAGAGGGCGCTCTGGATGGTCTCGTAGGCCTGTTCCAGACGGCGATCGGTGCTCCTCGACGCGGACCGGGCCCTTTTCTCCGCTCCGGCCGCGGTGGTCGCCGGCAGTCCGGCAGCCCCGTCGCCGGGCCGCCGCGCCGGCAGGCCCGCCTCCGTGGACTGCAGCTGCCTGCGACCGAACACGATCTACTTCCAGAAGGCCAGCAGGCGCCGGACCAGGGAGCGCGGTTCGCGCGCCGGGCCGCGGGCGGCGATCCGCGCCAGCGTCCGGATCGCCTGGCCGACCGGCCCGCGCTCGGCGAAGCTGAGCTGGCCGGCGTTGAGCGCCGCCGCCACGGTCCTGGCGTCGAAGGGTATGCGCAGATCGACCTTGCGGCCGATGCCGTTCTCGAACTCTCCGGGATCGAGCTCGCCGGTGCGGTGGGCGCCGATGCGGTTGAGCACCACGGTGGGATGGCAGGCGCCGCTGACTCTCGCCAGAGTCTGCAGCACGCGCAGCGAATCGCGCATCGCCGCCAGCGAAGGATCGGCCACCAGCACCAGCTCGTCGAGCTGCTCGAGGCAGGGCAGGAACAGCGGCGAGCCCGGTCGCGGCAGGTCCAGAACGACGAAATGGAAGCGCGAGCGCAGCTCGGCGAGCAGAGGCTGCAGCGCCTCCGGATGGGGCCGGCATTCCTCGTCCAGCGGCTCCTCGGCGGCGAGCACGTGGAGCAGTTCGGAGACCTTGGCGGCGGCGCGATCGACGAACAGGGAATCGATCCGCTCCGGGCTTTCCAGAGCCTCGCGCAGACCGTGCGAGGGATCGAGATCGAAGGTCAGGGCCACCGTTCCCGACTGCAGCTCGAGATCGGTCAGGCAGACCCGGCGCCGGCGGGTGGTGGCGATGGCATGGGCGGTTCCGCAGGCGATCATGGTGGCGCCCACCCCGCCCCGCACTCCCAGCACCCCCACCAGCCGGCCGAGACGGTTCATCTGGCGGCTGGCGCTGGTCCCTTGCAGCGCCCGCAGCAGCGATTCGTGAACCAGCCCCGGCGACAGCGGCTTGACCAGATAGTCGCCGACCCCGCGTGCCACCAGCTCGCGGAACAGGCCGACATCGTTCTGCTCGCCGAAGGCGACCACCGTCACCCCGGGCTCGCAGACGTCGGCGAGTTCATCGATTTCGGTGAGCGGCAGCTCCGATCCGGAAAGGTCGACCATCAGCACCTTGGGCGAGCGATGCGCGCCGAGATACTCGATGGCGGTGCGAATGGTGCCGGCGGTGACCATGGTCCTGCCGAAAGGCAGTTCGCCAACCACCTGTTCGATGGCCCGCCGGCTCTCCTCGTCGCGGGCGAAGGCACAGAACGAGGCGGCCGCCGGCTCGGCCGCCGCCACTGCCGCGGCATCTTCCAGTTCGGTCATTTGCCCCCTGCCTTCTTCCGCTCTTCGCCGATCAGTTTCCTGACCTTGTCGGCGTGATAGCGCTCGACGGCGGCAGCCTCGCGGGTTCCGTCGGCGCCGGCCAGCGGCCGACCGGCCACCAGATCGGCCGGATTGGCGATGGTTGCCGCGAGGTTCACCGCATTGGCGCAGCCGAGCTGGGACATCGCCAGGTTGCCGGCGGCCAGATCACTCGGCGCCGACCAGTCCGGGCAGTTGGGCAGGGTGATCATGGGCACCTGAACGGTGATCTCGACCCGCCGATCCCGGCGCCAGGCACTCTCCCCGGAAGCGGCCGCGGCCGGCAGTGCCTCGCCGAAGGCCGCGGTCGAGAGCTCGATGTCCGAATAGCCGCGGCGCGCGAACATGGCGGCCACGCTGCGAGCGCGCCTCGCCGCCAGATCGGCGTTGTAGACGCTGCCGAGACGCTCGTCGGCATGTCCGCGAATGCGGACCACGGCGCCGTCCGGGGGCGGCAGGAGCTGCAGGAAGCGGACCAGACGCTGGCGCTCGCTCTCGTCGATTTCGGCCCGGTCGGTGGCGAAACGGACCACATGCGTGAACGGAACATATTCCGCCGACAGGCGCTTGGGCGGAAGATCCGCGGCCGGCGGCTGATACCGCCCGATGGCCTCGGGCGTGCATGCCGCGAGCACCAGCCCGATCAGCAGCACACCCCACCGTGCGGATTGCCGCCCGCGCTTCGCTCGATCCCTGTTCATCACACCAATCTGCCCTTCACTCGATGATGAAACCGGCGCCGCCCACCAATCTCGGCGCCTTGGCGATGGCGCTGGCGCCTCGGCCCGGTGCCAGGCGACGCCCGACCAGCCGACCCTGCAGGATCCGCTCGAGTTCGCTCGGCTGACGCATGCCGTCGAGCGGGCTGGCGAGGCGCTGCTTCGCCGGCCGCACCAGATAGGGGGTGACGATGATCACCAGCTCGGATTCCTCCCGCTGGAAACGGGTGGACCGGAACAGCGGGCCCAGCACCGGCAGATCTCCCAGCCCCGGAAACTTCTCGAGACTGCTCTTGGTCGTGCTGGAGATCAGCCCGCCAATGGCGAAGCTCTGCCCGCTGGCCAGCTCGACCGTGGTCTCGGCGCGCCGGGTGGCCAGCGCCGGAACCCGTATGTTCTGGAGAACGATGGCCCCGTTCTCGCTGAGGTCGCTGACCTCGGGCTTGACCCGCAGGCTGATCCGGTTGCCGGAAAGCACGGTCGGCGTGAAAGCCAGACTGACGCCGAACTGCTTGAATTCGATCTCGATATCGCCGTTGTCCGCTCCGACCGGAATGGGAAACTCGCCGCCGGCGAGAAACGCCGCGGTCTCGCCGGACAGGGCGGTGAGATTGGGCTCGGCCAAGACCGTCAGGAAACCCTCCCGCTCGAGGGCGTCGACCAGCCCGTTGATATCGATGTCACCGTTGCTGAAGCGCCCGGCCAGCGCGCCCGCCGGACCGTTCTCGTCGGTGAGCCGCAGGAAGGGCGGCCCGCCGGCGTTGAAAGCCCGCCCGTTGGCCAGACCGAACATGAAGTCGCCGGGGCTGAGGGCGGCATCCCAGTTGATGCCGAACAGGCGCGTAACCTCGCGTGAGACCTCGGCGATCCGGACATGCAGGCTGACCTGGGTGGGAGCGGTAACTGCCAGGCGGTTGATCAGCTCTTCCTTCTCGCCGAGAAAACGCGATGCCAGACGGCGTACATCCTCGGCCTGGCTCGGGGTGGCCACCGAGCCCTGCAGCATGATGCCGCCATCCACCGAGATCACCCGGATCTCGGCCTCGGGCACGATCTCGCGCAGGGCGCTGCGCAGGCGGGTCACGGCATGCTCCACCCGTACCTCCCGGCGCAGCAGGATCCGGTCTTCGCCGTCGACGGCGTAGACCGTGGTCGAACCGGCACGCTTGCCGAGCAGATAGACGAGACCGGGCGAATGGACCTGGACGTCGGCGATACTCGGATCGGCGACGAACACGCTGCTGGCGGCGCCGTCCAGGCGCAGCAGGCGACCGCGATGAACCTCGAGGACCAGTGCCGCAGAGGAGTCGGCGGCGAGTGCAGCGTCGGCCGGCTGCAGGGCGACCGCCGCGGCCGCGGCCTGGGCCCGGGCCGTGCCGGTCCAACCTGCCAGCAGCAGGACAGCCAGCGCCGTCGCCAGTATCCGCCGCCATCTCATGCCCGTCATGGCGAAATGCTCCCGCTGCCGGACACCAGGCTCGCTTCCGAGCCGCGGAACAGGGCCACGGCCCGGCTGGAGCCCCGTGCGCGGCTGACATCGCTGTCCCAGGTCGCGCGGCCGGCCGCTGCGGGAGCGGCGCCCGCCCCGCCTTCGCCGTCGGCGCGGGCGAGGCTGCGCAGACCGAGCCAGAGCTTGCCGAGCTCGAGCGCCAAGGCGACACGGCGCGCCCCCTCGGGAGTGACCTCGAGGGTCGCCGTGCGGACCTTCGCCGATAGCTCGTCGCTGCCCTCGGCCGCGGTACTCAGGCGTTGGCCGACGGCCAGCACCCGCACGTCGCGCAGCACCGTCTCGGCGACGAAGCGCTCCTGGCCGCCGGCCCCTTCGGGTTGCAGCGCCTGAGTGAGGAGAACATCGACCCGATCGCCCGGAAAGATGAGGCCGGCGGAGCCGGTGGCCTGGCCGACGGGAACCGATACGGCCCGCATTCCGGGCTCGAGCACCGCGGCCAGAAAGCCGCGTTCGCCGGGACGAACGAGGGCACCACGGGTCACCGGCGCGCCTTCTTCGAGAGGCTTGCGGACCACCGCGCCGGCGAGCTCGGCCGGCGTGATGCTACCCTTCTCGAAGTAGGTCGCGGGCAGCTCGACATCGGGCCAGTCCTGCCAGCGCAGTGCCTGCTCGGTGACGAAACTGCCCTGGGCCAGGCTGCGGGCCGCCACCAGCACCGCCTTGGTGGTCTTCGGCGCCGCCTTCTCGGCCCGGGCCACCGCCGGCTGGCGCTGGCCCTCGACCCAGCTGCGCGCCAGGAACGCCGTGGTACCGGCGGCAACCAGGGCCAGCACGAACAGCAGCAGTCGGCGGACGAGCATGGTGATCCTTCCTCAATTGGCCATCAGGCGTTCGACCCACAGCCAGAACCCGCCCGTGGCCAGGGCGACCCCGTAGGGAACGCCCCTGGAGGGTGCCGAAAGACCGGCGGCGAGACCGGCGGCCGGACGCAGGCCGAGCGCCGACAGCGATGCCAGCACCACCGCCAGCCGCTGGGCGAACCAGGGCACGACCAGGGCACCGAAGGCGATGGCCCCGCCCGCCAGCGTCGTCACCAGCAGGAAATCGGGCAGGCCGGAGAGGCCCGCCCAAAGCGCCAGCGCCGTCGCCAGCTTGACGTCGCCCCCACCGAGCCAGCCGCGGGACCAGAACCAGCCCAGGGGCAGAAAGATCAGCAGCCCGGCCAACAGCGGGTCCCAGATCCGGGACGGCCCCTGGAGGAGCTGCCAAGAAAGCGCGACGAGCGCGACGGCGGCGCAAACGGAATTGGGGATGCGTCGGTGCAACAGATCGGCGGCGGCCGCATAGAGGAGCAGGCCGGGGATCGCCGCCGCCAGGATGTCTCCTGCTCCACTCGCCATCGAGCTCTCCGGTTGCCGGTCTGGCGTGGCGAAGGACCACCGACGCGAGAAGGCCGGTGGTCCGCCACGGAAAACGGCAGACGCCCCGTCCGGCGAACCGGCGGGGCGTCCGGCGACGGATCAGTTGCTGCCGAGTTCGTCGGCGACGGTCTGGAAGGTGCTCGTCAGATTGTCGCCGAGGGTGGTCAGGATGCCGATGATGGCGACGGAAACGAGCGCCGCGATGAGGCCGTATTCGATGGCCGTGGCACCGGTCTCGTCATGGTAGAGCTTCCTGAGCAGTTGCATGGGATCCACTCCTGTCTGTTGCTGACCGCACGCCGCATCCTCGCTCCCAACCGTTAAGAAACCGTGTACATCCCCCGGCCCGCGCCAGAGGCTGCAGGAAAACATAACCGGGTATGGATTCCGGCCGCAGCATCCGCGCGGAGCGCCTTGCGACGAAATGCTGCAACGCACAACGAGCCATCCGTGTTGGCCCTGCCAGCGCTACGTGCTTCTATGCAGATCGCATTGCTGGTCCCCTAGCGACGGCCCGGCGCCCCGTCCGGCCGGCGACCCGCCCATCCCGGAACAGGAACGAAAGTCAGAGGAGATCTTCGTCATGACGGACAGTGTCGTGATCGTGAGCGCCGCCCGCACCCCGATCGGCGCCTTCAACGGCAGCCTGGGCACGCTTCCCGCCCACGAACTCGGCCGCATCGCGATCGGCGCGGCGCTGGAGCGTGCCGGCGTCGAACCGGC
>CAYYZI010000027.1:0-1217 GCA_964475675.1 uncultured Geminicoccaceae bacterium | reverse complement strand
CGGCGTCAAGATGGGCTCGCACGAGCTGATCGACACCATGCTCAAGGACGGGCTGTGGGACGCCTTCCACGGCTACCACATGGGCAACACCGCCGAAAACGTCGCCCGCAAGTGGCAGATCACCCGGGAAGAGCAGGACCGTTTCGCCTGCGCCTCGCAGAACAAGGCCGAGGCCGCCATCAAGGCCGGCAAGTTCCGGGAGGAAATCGTGCCGGTGACGATCCGCACCCGCAAGGGCGAGACGGTGGTCGATACCGACGAGTATCCGCGCTTCGGCACTACCCTCGAGGCCCTCGCCAAGCTGCGCCCGGCCTTCGATCGCGAAGGCACCGTCACCGCCGGCAATGCCAGCGGCATCAACGACGGCGCCGCCGCTCTGGTGGTGATGAGCGGCGCCGAGGCCGAGCGCCGCGGTCTCGAGCCCCTGGCACGGATCGTGAGCTGGGCCCAGGCCGGCGTCGATCCGGCGATCATGGGCACCGGGCCCATCCCCGCCTCGCGCATGGCGCTCGAGAAGGCCGGTTGGTCGGTCGAGGATCTCGATCTGATCGAGGCCAACGAGGCCTTCGCGGCCCAGGCGATCGCCGTGAACCGGGAGCTCGGCTGGGATCCCGAGAAGGTCAACGTCAATGGCGGGGCGATCGCCCTCGGCCATCCCATCGGTGCCTCCGGCGCCCGCATCCTGACCACCCTGCTCTATGAAATGAAGCGCCGCAATGCGAGGCGCGGGCTGGCCACGCTGTGCATCGGCGGTGGCATGGGCATCGCCATGTGCGTGGCCCGCGACTGAGCCTCGGGAAAGGCGATCTTTCTTCCGCCGGACCCGACAATGCTTGCCCGGGTCCGGCTCCTGCTTTTCAATGCCATGGACAATTCGGGTGCCCGGCAGCGGTGGGAACCGCTGCCGCGGCATTCCCATAACCGACGGGAGGACCGACGATGGCACGAACGGCTCTGGTGACGGGTGGCACCCGCGGCATTGGTGCCGCGATCTCCATCGCCCTCAAGGAGGCCGGCTACGAGGTCGCCGCCAATTATCACGGCAATGACGAGGCGGCGCGCAGGTTCCGTTCGGAAACGGACATCCCGGTCTTCAAGTTCGACGTCGCCGATTTCGACTCCAGCCGTCAGGGGGTGGCGGCGGTCGAGGCCGAGCTCGGCGCCATCGACATCCTCGTCAACAACGCCGGCATCACCCGCGACGCGGCCTTCCACAA
>CAYYZI010000026.1:0-13432 GCA_964475675.1 uncultured Geminicoccaceae bacterium | reverse complement strand
GACGCAACCAGCCATCCGCGCCCAGCCGAGCGACCAGCTCCCGGCAGAGCGCATCCGCGGCGGTAGCCCCGGGCTCGCTCGGCCGTGCCGCGAGGAGATCCCGATGGTCTGTGCACCAGGCCTCCAGCTTCCCGGCCAGGCGCCGGTGACGTTCTTCGAAGAAGGGCCAGGCGAGAAAGCTCCGATCCGCCATCAGTCGCCCTCGAACTTCGGCCTGCGCCTGGCGACGAAGGCTTCGTAGGCGCGACGGAAGTCCTGCGTGGCCATGCAGATCGCCTGGGCCTGGGCCTCGGCCTCGACCGCCTGCTCGATGGTCATCGCCCATTCCTGGTGGAGCTGGGTCTTGGTGATGCCATGGGCGAAGGTGGGACCCTCGGCGAGACGCCGGGCGAATGCCGAGGCTTCGGCGAGCAGCGCATCGGGCTCCACCAGCCGGTTGAAGAAGCCCCAGCGCTCGGCCTCCTCGCCACTCATCGAACGGCCGGTATAGAGCAGCTCCGCCGCCCGTCCCTGCCCGATGATCCGAGGCAGGATGGCGCAGGCGCCCATGTCGCAGCCGGCGAGCCCGACCCGGACAAAAAGGAAGGCCACCTTGCTGCGGGCGGTGCCGAAGCGGATGTCGCTGGCCATCGCCAGGATTGCCCCGGCGCCGGCGCAGACGCCGTCGACGGCGGCGATCACCGGCTGCGGACAGCGGCGCATGGCCACCACCAGATCGCCGGTCATGCGGGTGAATTCCAGAAGGCCGGGCATGGCACGCTCGGTGAGCGGCCCGATGATCTCGTGCACATCGCCGCCGGAACAGAAGTTCCCCTCGGCACCGGTCAGGATCACCACCTTGATGTCGGGATCGACCCGCAGTGCCTGGAAGAGGTCGCGGAGCTCGGCATAGGCTTCGAAGGTCAGCGGGTTCTTGCGTGCGGGCCGGTCGAGGGTGACGGTCGCCAGCCCGTCCGCCGCCTGCCAGCGGAAATGGGTGGCGCGATAGTCAGCCAGCCCCATGATCGCCACCTCGGCCCCTGCCGGCCGCCTTGACCCGGGCCAGAAGGGCGGCGAGCGCCCGCCGCTCCTCGGCGGACAGATCGCCCAGCAGTTCGGTGACCCATCGCCCATGGGCGGCGGCCATGCGGCCGAACAGGGCGAGCCCCTCGGCGGTCAGCCGTACCCGCTGCAGACGGCGATCGTCGGGATCACTCCGGCGGGCCACCAGCCCTTCCTCGACCAGCCGGCGGACCAGCCCGGTGACGTTGCCGTTGGTCACCATCAGCCGCCTGGAAAGGGCGCTCATGGTCAGCCCCTCCGGGCTCTTGGCGAGCTGTGCCATCAGATCGAAGCGGGCGAGCGAGCAGCCGAAGCGCTGGCGCAGACGCTGCGCCAGCTCGCGCTCGATGAGCATGGTGGTGCCCAGCAGCCGCAGCCACAGACGCAGGAGTTCCGCGGCCTCCGCATCGTGCAGGGAATTCAGTGCCTCGGCCTCGTTCATGCTCGCATCTGCTCCGCCATCGCAAGAGACGCCCGGACCGCCGACCGCGCCACGCGGCGCGCTGCCCCTGTCGGCCGGACGCTGTTACCGCCTCGCATGCGGCCCGGTTCGCAGCGCCGGGAAATTGCTTTAGTTGTAAAGTACCCATCCCGCCGGCCCGCGTAAAGGGGCGCGCGAGCGTGTCGCGCCATTGCCGGCACGGACGACACTCGCAGCGCCGTCAGCTGCAGATATCGTAGCGCAGGATGCCCAGCGGCGCGCCGCTCTGCGGGTCGCGTGCCGGTTCGAGCTCGTGGCAATCGTCCGCCGGCGGCGGTTCCGCCTCGAAATAGAACTCCGGATTGGGGGTGCCCAGAAGCTCGACCTGGGCTTCCCCCAGCGGATCGTACTGGATGGGGGTGCCGCCGCGCTCGGAACCGACGCAGCGCCAGACCCGGTCGGCCGAATCCCGGAGCACGATGTCGACCACGCCGAAGGAAAGCTTGCGGGCGATCAGCACCACCACCGGTCGCGCCGAACTGGCGGCCGCACAGCCGCGGATGGCCGGCATCATCTCCGGCAGCGCCTTCGACCAGTCGAACATCGGGCGACGTTTGGCGGGTGGCGTGTCGGGCTCGGCGGGGGGCTCGCTGGCCGGCGGGGTGACCTGCTCCGGCGGCTCGATTTCGAGCGGCTCGATCTTCAGCAGATCGCCCCGGATCCATCCGGAAAACCGCCCCTCGGGATCGCGCACCCGGTACCAGACATAGCTGCCGCGGCGCTCGCTGCCGAGGATTTCCACCACCTGGCCGCCCACCGCCTTGCCGACGATGTTGCCGCTGCGCACTTCGGGCGCGGCACGCACATTGACCCGACTGCCCGGCGCCACCGTCACCACCGCCCGGCCGACCGGCTCGGACTGCTGCGCATGGCTGCCGGCGGCAGCCGCGACCCAGAAAAGCGCCGCGAAAAGCGACGGCAACAGGCGACGCATCCCCATCTCCCGCTGGATGACCGGCCGGCGGCCGAGGATCGGGCACCGGTCGCCCCCTTCACATATCCCGTGGCCCGGCCCATCGCAATCGGACCGGGCGCCACGCTGACCGAGTGGATCAGACGACGCGGTGGAGCAGGGGCCTGCCGGCGGCGAGCCGCCGGCAGTTCTCGACCGCCACCTCGAGGCTGCGGGCGATGGTGCCGGTGGTGAACCAGGCCACATGCGGTGCGCAGACCACATTGTCGAGCGCCAGCAGCGGATGGTCGGCGGCGACCGGTTCCGCGGCGAACACATCGAGGCCGGCGGCGGCGATCCGACCGCTCGCGAGCCTCCGCACCAGCGCCGCCTCGTCGACCAGACCGCCGCGAGCGGTGTTGATCAGGACGGCGCCCGGCGGCATCCGCTCCATCGCCGCCTCGTCGAGCCAGCACGCGGTCTCCGCGGTCAGCGGCATGTGCAGGGACAGGATGTCGGAACGGGCGAGAAGCTCCTCCTTGCCGCAATACGGCCAGGGCAGATCGTCATGGCAGCTGCGGGCGGTGTAGATCACCTGCGCACCCATCGCTTCGAGAACGGGTGCGAGGATGCGGGGCACCGCACCCATCCCAGCCAATCCGATCGTCCGCCCGCCGAGTTCCCCCAATTGGCCCTGGAGCCCGACCGGCCAATCCCACCCCGTTCCCTGCCGGGTGAAGCGGTCGAACATGGTCAGCCGACGCAGGCAGGCGAGCATCAGCAACAGGGCCATCTCCGCCACCGCCCGGCTGTTGGTACCGGGCATGTTGCACACGGCGATGCCGCGAGCGGCTGCGGCCTCGAGATCGATGGTGTTGACCCCAACGCCGATCTTCTGCACCAGCCGCAGGCGCGGTGCCCGCGCCAGATGGGCGGCCGTCACCGGCGTCAGCACATGCCAGAGCACCTCCGTGTCGACGAGCGCCTCGACGAACGCGGCATCGTCCCCGTCCCGGCAGATCGCGACCTCCAGGCCCTCCTCGGACAGTGCCGCCAGCCGGTGCCGGAGCCAATCGCCGCAACGATAGTGAAACAGGACCTTCATCCCCGCCCCCAGGGAAAGCGCGAGGCCGGCGGCAGCGCACCGCCCGAAGGCAGTTCTTCGGCCAGCCGCAACCCTTCGTTCCACTTGGCCGTGCGCTCGCTGCGGGCGAACGATCCGACCTTGAGCTGCGGCAGGCCCCAGCCGACCGCGAGATGGACGATGGTGACATCCTCGGTTTCCCCGGAGCGGGCCGAGACGATGCCGCTCCAGCCCCCCTCGCGTGCCGCGCGCACGGCCTGCAGCGACTCGCTCAGGGTGCCGACCTGGTTGGGCTTGATCAGTGCCGTGTTGCCGGCGCCGGCGGCGGCGGCCTGCCGGATCCGTGCGGCATCGGTCACCACCAGATCATCGGCCACCACCTGAACGCCGGGTCCGGCCGCCCGGGTGAAGGCGGCGAAGGCAGCGGGATCGTCCTCGGCCAGGGGATCCTCGATGGAGACGATCGGGTAGCGCTCCAGCCAGCGCAGCCAGAGAGCGGCGAGGCCGTCGCTGTCGAGCTCGCGAGCCTCCCGCCGCAGGTGGTAGCGGCCGCGCCTTCCGAGCGCGCTGGCGGCGATGTCGAGGGCGATGGCCACCTCCTCCCCGGGCAGACGGCCGGCCGCCTCGATCGCCCGCAGCAGCATCTCCAGCGCCTCCTCGTTGCGGTCGAAGGCGGGCCACCAGCCGCCCTCGTCGGCGACCCCGCAAAGACGTCCCGCTTCGGCCATCAGCCGTCCGGCGTGGCGGTAGACCTCGGCCGTCCAGTCGAGAGCGGTGGCGAAATCCGGGGCGCCGACGGCGATCACCATGAAATCCTGGACATCGAGGCGGCCGCCGGCATGGGCGCCACCGCCGAAAATCTGGATTTCGGGAAGCGGCAGCGGCCCGACCGTCCCGTCTCCGGCGAAATGGCGCCAGAGCGGAACGCCGGTGGCGGCAGCGGCGGCGTGTGCCACCGCCATCGAGGTCGCGACCAGCGCGTTGGCCCCCAGCCGACTCTTGTCGGGGGTGCCATCGAGAGCCACCAGCAGCGCGTCGATCGCCCGCTGATCCAGCACGTCCCGGCCACGCAGCAAAGGGGCGATCTCGCTGGCGATCCCGTACAGCGCCCGGCGCACGTCATACCCGCCGAAGGCAGAGCCGCCATCGCGCAGATCGACCGCCTCGCCGCTGCCGGTGGAGGCGCCGGCGGGGGCGATGGCCCGACCGACGGCGCCGCCCGCGGTGCGGATCTCGACCTCCAGCGTGGGCCGGCCGCGGGAATCCCAGACCCGGCGCCCGCGCAGTTCGGCGATCGCCGTTTTCACGAGACGAGCTCCCTCTGCCAGAGCGCGGCCATCGTCTCGAGATCCTCGGGCAGCTCGTGCAGGAGTCGGATCGCCAAGGCCCGGACGAGGGCCCGCTTTTCCTCGTCGACCAGATACTCGACCGGTGACTTGCCGTCGATGCGGGCCAGCAGGAGCCCCGGCAGCAGGCGCGCCGCTCTTGCCGCCAGCTCGCGCGGGGAGGTGAAGCGGATCCCTGCGAGATAGGTATCGGCCAGCGCCGCATAGCTGTCGAGGAACGGACCGCGATGGTCCGGAAGCTGGACCGCCTTCAGCAGCAGGTGATTGAGGCAGAAGGCGAGATCGAAGGCCGGATCGCCGTACCAGGCGCATTCCGCATCGAGGAACACCGGCCCGCGCGGCCCCAGCATGATGTTCTTGGGGCTGACATCGCCGTGCACCAGCGCCTGCCGGGTAGATGCGGTCTCGTTCGACAGCCGCCGCAGCTCTCCGGCCACTTCCGGGCGGGCCCGCGCCGTGGCTTCCAGATAGGGCTCGAGACGAAGCGCATGGAACAGACCATCGGTGGCAAACCGGCGGGCGATGTCGGCATCGCCGGCGGTTGCCCGATGGATGCGGGCCAGGGCCTCTCCCACCGCGGCAGCCGCCTCGGCATCGACGCGTCCGGCCATCAGCTCGGCCTTCCACAGCCGGTACCGCTCCGGCTCCAGAAAGGCCATGGCGAACAGGCCGGTCTCGCGGTCCTCGCCCAGAAGCGGCGGCACCGCATCGGGCAGGATGGCGGCGACCGTGCGCAACCAGGCCGCCTCGAAGCGGTTGCGCTCCACCGGCACCCGCCAGTCGGCGCTGACCTTGAGCCGAGGCAGGGCGCGCTTGACACAGAAGCACCGCCCGCCGGCGTCGACCCGCCAGATATCGGAGGACACGCCGCCGCCGAGCGCCACGAAGTCGGCCCGCTCTCCCGGGGCCAGCAGCCCCATACGTTCGAGGCCCGCGCGGATCTGCGGGTCAGCCATCGCCGCTGCGGAGCCGCGCTTCCAGTGCCTCGATCTGCTCCTCCACCGAAATCGGCATGATCGAGGTGACATCGAGCTCGCGGTCCTCGAACACGTCGCGCCCGGGATGCGCCTTCTGCCAAGCGGCGACGGTGCGGTCGCGCTGCCGCAGCAGATGGGCGATCTGCGGCTTGAACAAGGTCAGCATGGCGGTGATCCAGCGGTTGGTCGCCCAGGAGGGCCAGGCATGGTCGATCAGGAAATGATCGATCATCCGGATCACGTCCTCGGCCCGGTACCAGGTCTCGGCGGTGACCCAGCGGTTGGTGGTGAAGAGATGGGTGGGATAGCCCGCGGCATTCATGGAAATGGCGATGATGTGGGCGAGCGCGTCCTTGCCCAGCGGCCGCGGCGAGTCCCCCTCGTAGGGCGCCGGCCGGATGTCCCGCGGCATCCCCTTGGCTCGCAGAAAGGTGTGGAAATGGCCGTGCTCACCCGATTCGGGGCGGTGCGCATGGTAGTAGTACTGAGCATGCGTCTCCATGTCGTAGACGTCGCCCTTGGGATAGTGCTGGAGCTCGTAGAAGGTGCCCTGATCCTTGAGGATCTCGCCGACCACGTTGAGCCCGACCTTGTCGAGCACCCGGAAGCATTCGCGGACCTCGTAGCCGGCCTGGAGCATCAGCTCGCACTCTTGCGCCGGGTAATGCTTCAGCAGCTCGGCGGTGCGGGGTTCGGCGATCGTTTCGAGCGGGCTCATGCGCGTTGTTCCTCCTCGGCAGACGGCCGCAGGCCGCGGAGACCTCGTCCCTTTTCCGACCCGCGCGGCACCGGGAGTCACCGCAGGGGGTCGTCTCCGACAATATAGGCGCCCCGCGGCGGCGTTGTCGCGATCTCCGCCGATCCCCGCCGGAGGAGAGACGCCCCCGGGCTTCGGCGGGCATTGGCGAGGATCCGCCGTTCAAACCTTCGTGAGCAGACGTGAATGGAAGGGACCATGGTTTTCGGTACCATGCGTGCAAGATCGAGCGCGCCGGCGTGATCGCGCCCCCGGACGGGGTGGCCGGTCGGGATCGGGTGGACAAACTCCGGGAGGAATTTCCGCATGCGAGGACTGCGCACCACACTGCTGTCGAGTTCGGCCGTGCGCCTGATGTTCGGCACGGGCCTGCTCCTGAGCGCGACCGCGTTCGGCCTCGCCGGCCCGGCGCAGGCCGCTGCCGGTGGCGGATCGGAGCTGCGCGGCCCGGCCAATCCTCCGGCCACGCCCCGGACTCCGCTGCGCCTGGCGGCCGCCGACAACCCGTGCAACCCCTGCGCCGCCGCCAATCCCTGTGCCGCCAACCCCTGCGCTGCGACCAATCCCTGTGCCGCCGCGAACCCCTGTGCACCGGCCAATCCCTGTGCCGCGGCCAATCCCTGCAATCCCTGTGCACCGGCCAACCCCTGTGCCGCCGCCAAGGCCGGCGAACTCGACGAGGCCAAGGCGCGGGCCGTCTACGAGGGGCTGATGGCCAAGATGCAGGAGGCCTACGGCGCTTCCGGCGATCCGGTGGCCACCGATTATCAGGGCTGGCCGCGTTTCTCGACCGCGCCCTACAAATCGGCGACCCACGGCAACCGCTACGTGCAGAACTATGCCGATCCCAAGGCCGCCGGCGCCTACGGGAAATACGAGGAGGTCGGTCGCATTCCCACCGGCGGAATCGTCGCCAAAGACAGCTTCGTGGCGAAGCCGGACGGTTCGGTGGCCCTCGGCCCGCTGTTCGTGATGGAAAAGCTGCAGGCCGGGAGCAGCCCGGACACGGCCGACTGGAAGTACACGCTGATCATGCCCAATGGCCAGACGATGAGCGGCGACAAGACCCAGTTCTGTGCCCAGTGCCACAAGCTCGCGTCGGAAACCGACAGTCTCTACTTTCTTCCCGAGGAGTACCGTGTCTCCCAGTAGCCTCCGGGAGACCGACCACCGCGACTGCAGGGCAGGCCATCATGGCCTGCCCTCTTTCTTTCCGCCTATCCGCGGCCGAGAATCGCGGTGAAGACCTCGATCGCCCGCGTCACATCGGCGGGCGCCACATCGAGATGGGTCACCAGGCGCACGGTGTCGACGCCGATCGGCAGCACCCGCACGCCGTGGGCCTCGCAGGCCTCGGCGAACCTGGCCGCCACCATTTTCTCCAGACGGAAGTAGAGGATGTTGGTCTCCACCCGAGCGGGGTCGATCACGACACCGGGAAGATCGGCCAACGCCAGGGCCAGCTTCCGGGCATGGGCGTGGTCCTCGGCCAGCCGCTCGCGATTGTGGTCGAGGGCGTAGAGCGCGGCGGCGGCGATCACCCCGGCCTGGCGCATGCCGCCACCGAACATGCCGCGAAAACGCCGGGCGCGGTCGATGAAGGCACGGCTTCCGGCCAGGAGCGATCCGACCGGTGCCCCGAGCCCCTTGGAAAAGCACACGGCCACGCTGTCGCAATGCTCGGCATAGGCCCTTTCCGGCACCCCCGCGGCCACGGCCGCGTTCCACAGCCTCGCCCCGTCGCAATGGACCTGCAGACCGTGACGGCGCGCCTCCCTCGCGGTGTCGGCGAAGGTCGGAAGCGGCCAGACGGTGCCGCCCCCGGCATTGTGGGTGTTCTCGAGACACAAGAGCCGGGTCGGCGGGAACAGCCCGGCCGGCATCCCCGGCAACGGCCCGTGTACCAGCGCCCGTACCGCATCGCTGTCGAACACGCCGGCGCCACTCTGTACCAGCCGCGGCATCACCCCGGAAATGGCGGTGGGCGCGGCCCGCTCGTAGAGCAGGATGTGGGAGCGCGCATCGGCGATGATCTCGTCACCGGGCTCGCTGTGGGTACGAATCGCGACCTGATTGGCCATCGTCCCCGAAGGCACGAACAGCCCCGCTTCCTTGCCCAGGACCTCGGCGGTGCGCTCCTCGAGCGCGCGGACCGTGGGATCCTCGCCATAGACATCGTCACCGACCTCGGCCGCGGCCATCGCCGCGCGCATCGCCGGACCGGGCCTGGTCACCGTGTCGCTTCGCAGATCGATCATCCCGCCCCCGTTCTCTTCTCCGTCAGCAGCCGGGTCACCGGCCGATGATCCCCTGTAACAGCTTGCGTGCCGGCCCCAGCGGCGATTCCTGCGGGCTTTCCCCGGTGGCCGGAGGCGGTGCCGACTGCCGGCTCTCGCTGCCACCACCCAGCACGCCCCCGACCAGCCCGCCGACCCCTTCGAGGGCGCCGCCCAGGCGGGTTCCGAGCTTGTTCAGCATCTCGGGATCGGCCTTGAGCTTGCCGACCAGCTCGCCGATCTTGCCGGGATCGCCGATCGCCTCGGTCAGGGTGCCGCCGATGTCGAAGCGCCATTCGATGGCATCCCAAGGGCCCGAGATGACGATCGGCACACCGGCCTTCAGGGTCGGCTCGGCGGCAGCACCCTGGCCCTCGAGGGTAGCCGCCAATGCCGGCCGCAGACGGTATCGGAGGGTCCGCTCGGGCAGGTTCACGGTGCCTTCGCCATCGACCCGCAGCAGCGGTGCCTTCAGCAGCAGATCCCGATTTTCGAGGATCCCCTCGGCGATCGTGAAGCTGCCGCCGAGTGCCGCGAAATCGGTCTTGGGAGGTGCGTCCGCGCCCTCCTGGCCGAGGGTCATGACCTGGCGAACCATGGCCGCGATGTTGACGCCGACGATGGCGCCGTCACGCATCATCACCTTGCCCCGGCCGTCGAGCGCGGCGACCATGTCCTTCACGCTGAGTCCGCGGGTGGTCAGTTCGAGCTCGATATCGCCGCTTCCCTCGAGCCGCGTGAAGCCGGCCGCCGCGGCCAGCAGCGGGGCCATCCGGAGCCCGCTCGCCTGCGCCTTCACCGCGAGTTGGTGGGGCGTGCCGGCGGTGAGCTGCGCATCGAGGGTGGTCCGGCCGTCATAGGCCTCGAGCTCGACCAGCTCGAGCTTCGCCTCCGGGCCCTCCACGACCGCCTTCACATGCCCTTTGCCGAGACGGATGCCGCGCGCGGAAAGGCTTTCGAAGGTGACATCCAGATCGGCATCGAGCGGCAGCGGCAGCGGAAGGACGATCGGATCTTCGGGCCAGCCCGCCTTTTCCTGTTGCGCGGCCGCCGTCGGGCCGGCTTCCTCGGCGGCCGGCGTGGCTTCGGGCGGCAGATAGGGGTCGAGGGCCAGCGGGCCGAACGCCAGCTCGGCCGTCAGCCGTGGACGCCCGTCGAGGCCGGTCGCGCCGAGGCGACCGCTGGCGGTGAGATCGTCCAATGCGAATTCCAGCTCCTGGAGGCCGACCGCTCGCGGGCTGGCATTGAGGGTGGCGGTCAGAGCGAGGGTGCCGAGCGTGCCCTCAGGCAGCTCCGGGGCGACACCGAACCGATCCAGAGCGCCCCGCAGATCGGTGAAGGCGACATCGAGGGTGCCACCGACTTCCGGAGTCTCGCCCAGGACCTGTCCGGCGAAGGCCACCGATCCCTCGGGCAACTCGAAGCGCAGACGCATCTCGCCGCGACTGCCCGCGGCCAGGGCACGGGGATCGCTCACTTCCGCCGACAGGCGAAGCGGCGCGCCGTCGAGCTCGAGGCTGCCTTCCAGCGACAGGGCCCGGGTGGCCGGATCTTCGAGTACCGCCAGCGAGATGTTCTCCGCCCGGCGCTCCTCGCCGCTGCCCTGGTTGAGATAGCGCAGCCGTCCCCGCTCGATGCGCAGTTCGCGCAGCTCCAGGAAATCGGGGACCCCCCCGGCTTCTTCGGTTTTCTCCGAGGCGGGCTCGGCCCCGGCCGGAGCGGCCACGCCGCCGAACTGCCAGTTGCCACGGCCCTCGGCGTCACGCACCAAGGCGATATCCGGCTCGTCGACCACGAAGCGCAGGACGACGAGCTTTCCGGAAAGCATGCCCCAGGCATCGAGATCGAGCTCGAGGCTGCGGATGCGCAGCATGTCGCCGGCGCCGGCCCAGCCGGGGTTGGCGAAACGGATGTCGCTGGCCTCTATCGCCACCGGCGGCCAGCGACGCAGCCGGAAATCACCGGCGATGGTCAGCCGGCGACCGGTCGCCTCCTGCACCATGTCCTCGATCTGGCTCCTGAGGAAGCTGTCGGGAATCGCGAAGAACAGGCCCGCCACGACCAGCAGGACGAGCAGCAGCAGACCCAGAACGACAGCCAGTATGCGACGCATGGATTGGATTTCCCCGGCCCGGTGAGGCGATGCCGTTGGCGGCGCCGGAGTATCCTACAGGGTGGGATGCTTTCCAACCGCAAATCCGGACGGCGACGCGCCGCGCTGCCGGTATGGACCTGGCCGGCCGCGACTTTACGTATCGCACGACACCGCTATAGGTGGCCCCGGCGTCGGCAATCGTTCGAGGACCCTGTGGAGGATCTGCCCCGGCTCGCCGAACTGCGTGCGGCGATCGACAGCATCGACGATCGACTGCTCGACCTGTTGCTCGAGCGGATGGAGACGGTCGCGCGGATCGCCGCGCTCAAGGCCGACCATGCCGGCGACCGGCTGGCCCTGCGTCCGGCCCGGGAAGCGGCCATCCTGCGCCGGCTGGTGGCGCGGGCGGGGGACCGCTTCCCGCGAGGCACATTGGTGCGCATGTGGCGCGAGCTGTTCGCTGCCGCGACCCGCCTGCAGACCCCCTTCTCGGTGGCCCTGTGCCGCGGCTGCGGCGACCTCGCGGTGATCGCGCGCGACCATTTCGGGGCCGTCACCCCGGTCATCGAGGCCAGCAGCCCGGCCCACGCCCTGCGTCTCCTGGACGAAGGGCGGGCGCAGCTGGCTCTGCTGCCGCTGCCCGAGGCGGAGGATCGCTGGTGGATCGACATGGCCACCGCCGAACCGGCCCGCCTGCGCGTCCTCGCCCGCCTGCCGTTCGTCCGGCTGGCCGGCATCGCTGCCGAAAGCGGCGGCCTGCTGGTCGGTGACCTGCCGCTCCAGGCCAGCGGCGAGGATCGCAGCCTGTTGGTGCTGGAGGCCCAGGAGGATCTGAGCCGCTCCCGCCTCCAGGCGCTGCTCCAGGCCCCGGGCCTCGATCCCCGCTGGCTGGCGATCGCCTATCAGCGGCAGGGCGGCTCGACCGTGCATCTGATCGAGATCGCCGGATTTCACGACCGCCACAGCAACCTGCTGCAGGACGCGCTGGCCGGCACCCGCGAGCGTCTGATCGGAATGGCGGTGATCGGCGCCTATGCCCGCCCCCTCGAGGACACCGCCGAAACGTGACGGCGCACAGGCTTTTTTCGGAGACTTGGCGATGAGCGTTCCCCGCCCGCGACCGGGCATCCTGGAGATCACCCCCTATGTCGGTGGCAAGGCCGCGGTCGAAGGGGGCCGTCCGGCGGTCAAGCTGTCCTCCAACGAGAACGCGCTGGGGGCCAGCCCGAGGGCGATCGAGGCGTTCCGTGCCGCCGCCGCGAACATCCATCGCTATCCCGATGGTGGCTGCGTGCGGCTGCGCCAAGCCCTCGGCCGCCGCTACAACATCGACCCCGAGCGGATCGTCTGCGGTGCCGGCTCCGACGAGCTGATCACCCTTCTGGTGCGCGGCTATGTCGGCCCGGGCGACGAGGTGCTGATGAGCGCGCACGGCTTTCTCATGTACCGGCTCGCGGCACTGGCCGCAGGTGCCCATGTGGTGGCGGCGCCGGAGCGCGATCTGCGGGCCGATGTCGATGCCCTGCTGGCCCGGGTCACCAGCCGCAGCCGCATCCTGTTCCTGGCCAACCCCAACAACCCCACCGGCAGCTACCTGCCGGCTTCGGAGCTGGCGCGCCTGCGCGCCGGCCTGCCCGAGGAGGTGCTGCTGGTGATCGATGCGGCCTACGCCGAATTCGTCACCGCCGAGGACTACACCTCCGGCCTCGACATGGCGCAGTGCCACGACAATGTGGTGGCCACGCGCACCTTCTCGAAGATCCACGGTCTCGCCGCCCTGCGGCTCGGCTGGATGTACGCCGATCCGGCCATCATCGACGTGATCAACCGCATCCGCGGCCCCTTCAACGTTTCCCAGCCGGCGCAGGATGCCGGCCTCGCCGCGATCGAGGATGTCGGTCACGAGCAGCGCTCGCGCGAGCACAACAGGATCTGGCTCGCCTGGCTGAAGCGGGAAATGGAGGCGCTCGGCCTTGTCGTACACCCCAGCGTCGCCAATTTCCTGCTGGTCGATTTTCCCCGCCAGCCCGGCCGCGATGCCGCCGCCGCCGATGCCTTCCTCGAGGCGGCGGGCGTCATTCCGCGGCGCATGGAGGCCTACGGTCTTCCCGACAGCCTGCGGTTCACCGTCGGCACCGAGGAGGAAAACCGGCGTCTCGTTCAGGTGCTGCGCGATTTCGTCGAACGAGGAGCTGCCTGATGCCATCCTTTCGCCGTATCGCCCTGCTGGGCATCGGCCTCGTCAACGGCTCGCTGGCCCTGGCGCTCAGGCGCCACGGCGCGGTCGAGGAGATCACCGCCTGCGCGCGGCGCGCCGAGACCCGCCAGCGGGCGCTGGAGCTGGGCTTGTGCGACCGGGCCACGGCCGAGCCCGCTCAGGCGGTGGAGGGGGCCGACCTGGTGGTGCTCGGCGCGCCGCCGGGGGCGAGGGGCGCGGTCGCCCAGGTGTGTGCCCGGGGTCTCGATCCCGCGCCGGTGAACAC
>CAYYZI010000025.1:0-13530 GCA_964475675.1 uncultured Geminicoccaceae bacterium | reverse complement strand
GGCGGGGCGGGGGGGGGCGGCGAGCCATCGGGCCGGAGACGGGCCGCTTCGCCCAGGACCGGAGCGCCGAGTTTGATCTCGTTGACATAGACACGGTCGACGGAGACCGGCGGGAGCTGCTCC
Organism: uncultured Geminicoccaceae bacterium; assembly: GCA_964475675.1. GTDB lineage: Bacteria > Pseudomonadota > Alphaproteobacteria > Geminicoccales > Geminicoccaceae > JALSRW01. The sequence continues at coordinate 13,407 of CAYYZI010000025.1, read as the reverse complement.
GGAAGTCCCGGCAGTGCCGGTATCGCCGGGCCCGCGGAAGGGGCCGCGGTGGTTTCCGGCAGCCGCTCCAGGGTGACGCGCTCGGCGCCGAGCTGTCTGGCCCGCAGGCGGCCGGCGACGAGATCGGCAGGGGCCAGTTCCAGCCGGGCCTCGTCGACCCGCAGCCATTCCCCCTCTTCGTCGGCCACGGAAATGCGGCCGATCTGGACATCGAAAGGCAGCAGGCCCTGCAGGCCGGAAATCTCGGTACGGTTCGGCGGCTCGCTGAGCTGCTCGCTCAGCACCCGCGAGATCTGCTCCTTGGCGATGGGGGTCTGGGCATAGGCGAAGGCGACGCCCAGCAGCAGGACCACGGTGCCGACGCTCCATGCGAGGAGACGTCCCAGCCTGTAGACGACGTGACGCTGCCCCGACTGCAACCGTTTTCTCCCCTTGGTCGTCACGCCTCAGAAGGCCTGCCCCAAGCTGATATAGAGCTGGAAGGGATCGTCGACATCCTTGTTGCGCTTCAGGGGCACGGCCAGATCGAGCCGCAACGGGCCGACGGGGGTAGCATAGCGGATGCCGAGGCCGACGCCAAAGCGGGGCGTTTCCTCCTCGGGATCGGGAATGATCGCGGTGAACGCACTGCCGCCGTCGAGGAAGGCCACGAAACCGAGCTTTTCGAAGGGGCGAAACCGCAGCTCGACGCTGCCCTCGACCAGCGAGCGGCCGCCCAGCGGGTCGTTGTCGCTGTTGAGGGGTCCCGCCTTCTGGAAGGGAATGCCGCGGATCGAGCCGCCACCGCCGGCATAGAAGCGTTCGTCGGCGGGAACGTCGACCCGCTCGACGCCGAGAATGGTGCCGGCCACGCCCCGCAGGGCGAGCACCAGGCGCGGCTGACGCTTGAGCTTGAAATAGAGGGTCTGGCTGTACCGTGCGCGCAGAAAGCGGGTATCGGCGTCGGCGCTGTCCTGGAAGGGATCGACGGCCACCACGATCCGGGTCCCCTGGGTGGGATCGAACAGGCTGTCGCGGCGATCGTAGGTGATGCTGGTCGGCAGCGAGATCAGCTGGAAGGTATCGTTGCGCCCGGTCCCCTTGAGGGTCTTGTCGCGGATGTCGGCGAAGCGGTAGCGCAGGCCGTAGCCGAGCTTCAGATGGGTGCTCATTTCCCGTTCGATGCCGCTGCCGAAGGTCACCGAGCGGCTGCGGAAGGCGTTCGAGGTCTCGTCGCTGTAGGCGGCGAAGGTCACCAGATCCTGAGCGGGACGCAGGAATTCGGGAACGCGGAGCTGGATGCGTCCGGACAGCAGATCGCGGCTGCCGCGGCCCTCGATGCGCAGACTCTCGCCGCCGCCGAAGAGATTGCGGTGCTGGAAAAAGACCCGCCCCCCGGGCCCGCGATCGCTATGGATGCCGACCGCCCCGCCGATGCTCCGGGGCTTGCGCGGCACCAGCTCGAAGGTCACCGGGATGGTACCGTTGGCGTCGGGCTTCTCGGCCACCTCGGCCCGCACCGCGGTGAACAGCCCGCTGGTCACCAGCAGACGCCGGGCGCGGGCGACCAGCCGCGGATCGAAGCGGTCGCCCGGAGCGAATCGGACCCGCCGCTCGAGGAAGGTTTCGTCGACATCCTCGGCACCTTCGAAACGGATCGGCCCGAAGAGGAACACCGGGCCCGGCTCGATGGCGAGCTCGACCTCCACCAGCCTGGTCGCATGGTCGACCACTACCCGGCGCTTGCCCAGCCGGGCCGTCGCGTGTCCCTCGCGCCTGGCGGTGCGCAGAAGCTGTGCCTCCGCCGAAAGGATGCGTTCCGCCAGTGCCGGATCGCCGTCCTTGAGGCCGAGCCGCCCGGGTGCCGGCGGCTCGAACCCGTAGGCCGGCCCGATGATCCGGATGCGGCGTTTGCCGAAGCGGTATTGCGGTCCCGGCTGCACCTCGAACACCAGACGATAGCGTGGCGAAGGGACCGCCGCCGGCGCCGTTTCCTCGCCCTTGCCGGGGAGCACCGTGGGGGTGCCCGCCGCGGCCTCTTCCCGTTCCTGTTCCTCGAGGCGTACAGTGGCCGAAGCCGCGTAAAAGCCGTCGGCGCGCAGGGCGGCGCGCAGCCGCTCGAGATCGGCCTCGCCCTGGCGCAACAGCACGACCCGATTGGGTGGCGGCGGCAGGTCGGTGCGGGCGGTCTCGAGGACGTCCCGAAGGCGGCTGGCCAGTGCCGAAGACAGGCCTTCGCCTTCGATCACCACGGTGTAGGCGATACCCTGCGAGGCGTTGGCCCAGGGCAGTTCCAGCCTCTCGGGGAGGGATCCGGTGCCGCTGCAGCCGCCGAGGAACAGGAGCAGAAGCAGGGGCAGGGCGGCCCGAAGCAGCCGCACCATCAGTCCTCGGCCGGGAGATCCGGCGGCCTCGCCTGCCCGCCCTCGGCCGTCTTCCAGCCGGCATCCCCGACCGGCTTGACGTGGAGGGGCGGGGCCCTGCCTTCCTTGTCGACGCCGAAATAGATGGTGCGATGGGGGAAGGGGATCTCGATGCCGAGCTCGTCGAAACGCTTCTTCATCCGCCTCTGGAACTCGCGCCCCACGCCCCACTGTTCGCCCGGCCGGGTCTTCAGGCGGGCCTTGATGATCACCGCCGACTCGCCGAACTGGTCGAGACCGGCGACATCGATCGGTGCCAGCATCAGGCGTCGCCACGGCCATTCCTTGCGCATCTCCTCGTCGAGCTCGCGCAGCACGGCCATCACCTGGTCGACATCCTCCTGGTAGGCCACGCCGATGTTCATGACCCAGAAGGCGAAATCCTTGGTCATGTTGGTCACGGTATCGATCGAGCTGTAGGGCACGGTGTGCACGTTGCCGTCATAGCCACGCAGGGTGATGGTGCGCATCGACATGGCCTCCACCACCCCGGCCTTGCCGCCGGTATCCACCACATCGCCCACCCGGATGGTGTCGCCGAGCAGAATGAACAGCCCGGTGATCAGATCCTGGACCAGCTTCTGTGAGCCGAAGCCGAGAGCCAGGCCGACGATGCCGGCGCCGGCCAGCAGTGGACCGGTCTCGATGCCGAACTGCGAGAGCATGGTCATCAGTGCGACGGCGGCGATCAGGGTGATCGCCAGATTGCGGATGATGCTGGCCAGGGTCCGCGTCCGGTTGCCGTAGAGCGGCCGGCCGTCGGCGGTGGTGGCCCGCATGTAGTGACTGGCGATGGCACTGGCCGCCTCGGCCAGGAGCAGGGCGACGGCGAGGACCGCCAGCAGGCGCAGGAGCTGGCCGACCACCGCCCGGCCGGGCCCGGTGAGGAGCCAGCCCAGCAGCCCCAGCCCCCAGGCATCGAGCACCAGCAGCACGGCGGCGATCAGGATCACCGCCCGGGCGGCGACGCGCAGGAGCTGGAGGTAGACCCGGCTGCGCGGCCGCGGTCCGCCGGCGGACGGTTCCTCGGGGCGCTGGGTCGGCCGGCCGAGGAGCTGATCGACCAGCAGCCAGCCGAACCGCGCAGCCGTGACGATGACCAGTGTCAGCAATGTGGCGACGAGGAAGAACGTCAGCCCACCGGGAAGCTGGAGCGCGAAGGCGAAATAATGGGCGAGGATCAGGGCGCTCGCGAGAAGGTGCCAGGAACGGGCCACGCGCTGCCAGGGCAGAAAGCGACCGAGCGGGGATTCGGCGCGCGCCAGCCGTGCCTCGAGAGCTTCGGCCACGGGCCTGCGGTAGCGCCAGAGCAGGGTGATCAGCAGGACCACCGCCACCAGGTAGAGGAGGCGCGAAAGGAAGCCGTAGATGGTCCAGGGCAGGCCGAAATCCCAGGCCGCCCAGAGCACCACCGTGCCGTAGACCGCGACCACGTTGAGCGCCGTCATCCAGCGTGCCAGGCTGTGCGCGGTCGCGTCGTCGAAGGCGAGCAGGCGGCGTTGCGGCTGCCCGGGGGCGAGAAGGGCATCGGTCAGGGCCGCGATGCTGCGTCCGACCAGCAGGCCCCCCAGAACATGGCGGGAGACGATCACCAGGAGCGGGGTCTCGCTGGTCGCCACGATGAACAGATAGGCGGCGACCACGAAACCCAGCACGGCCGCGAAGCGGTAGGCGAACAGCCGCAGGGCCAGGGACAGCCGTTCCGTCATCGGCAGGCGGGCGCCGGTTACCGGGGCCGGGCGCAGCCGACGCCACAGCAGCCGCATCGCCCAGGTACCGAGCAGGCCGACCAGGGCCGCCAGCGCGAGATGCGCGAGATTGGTGAGCAGGAAGCTGCGCCGGGCGGGATCGGTCAGCTCCTGGCGCAGCCAGGCATAGAGGAACCGGAGCTGCTTGTAGGACTGCAGCAATTCGCGGAACGCCCTGCCGGTGGTCGTCACCCGTTCCCGCAGCGCCTGCTCGAAGCTTTTCAGGGCGCGTGCCGCCTCCTCTTTCGCGGCCGGGCCGGGCGCGGTCCGCGCCGCCTCGCCAGCGGCCTCCGGCACGCTTCCGCTCCTCAGGCTGCGCAGTTGCCGCAGAAGCTGTTCACGGGCGACCGGGTCCTCGAGCACGGTGATGAGCTGGTCGAGGGCGTCGCTGGCCTGCGGGCTCAGGGCCTCGCCGCCGGCGGGCGGCGTCTGGGCATGCGGGCGAACGGCGGTGAACCCGAGCAGGACCAGCAGGAGCACGGCCGAGACGATGCGTCGGGTCCCCTCAGGAATGGCTCCGCTCTCCCGCTTGCCCCCGGCGAGTGGCCCCCTGCCGGATCGGTGGCCGCCGGCGGCACGGTCGGCACACGCGCCATGCGGCGTGGGTGAACGCTAGGGATCTACTGCGCGTACCGTCGCCGGACAAGCGCGGAAACGTCAGGCGGGGCAGCGCAGCCGCGCGCGTCGTCTCTGCAGCTCCCGCTCCCAGGCCCAGGCGGTGGCGACGATCTCCCGCAGATCATCATGGCGGGCCTGCCAGCCGAGCAGATCGCGGATGCGCTCGCTGGCGGCGACCAGCACCGGGGGATCGCCGGGCCGGCGCGGCCCCTCGGTGACCGGAAAGGGGACGCCGGTGACGCTGCGCACGGCGTCCAGCACCTCGCGCACGCTGTAGCCATGGCCGTAGCCGCAGTTGGCGATCAGTGGCGCCCCGCCATCGAGCAGATGGCGCAGGGCCAGCAGATGGGCGGCGGCCAGATCCACGACATGGATGTAGTCGCGGATGCAGGTGCCGTCCGGGGTCGGATAGTCGGTGCCGTTGATCCGCATTCCCGGGCGCAGGCCGAGGGCGGTCTCGCAGGCCACCTTGATGAGATGGCTGTTGTCGGGCGTCGCCTCACCGATGCGTCCGCGGTGATCGGCGCCGGCGACGTTGAAGTAGCGCAGGATGGCGTAGGCCAGACCGTGCGCCGCGGCGATGTCCATCAGCGCCCGCTCGGCCATCAGCTTGGATGCGCCGTAGGGATTGATCGGCTGGAGCGGCGCCGTTTCCGGGATGATCGCCATCTCCGGCTGGCCGTAGACGGCGGCGGTGGAGGACTGGACGATGTGCCGCACGCCGTGGCGGGCGCAGAGATCGAACAGGCGAAAGGCGTTGGCCGCATTGTTGCGGTAGTAGCGCGCCGGCTGGCGTACCGATTCGCCGACCCAGATATTGGCGGCACAGTGGACCACGGCGTCGAAGCGGCCCTCCGACAGCAGCTCGCCCAGCATCGCTTCGTCGGCCAGGTCGCCGACCACCAGCGGAGCGTCGAGAACCGCCCAGGGATGGCCGGTGGACAGGTTGTCGAACACCACCACCTCGGCACCCGCCTCGCGCAGGGCGAGCGTGATGTGGCTGCCGACATAACCGGCGCCGCCGGTGACCAGGACCTTCGCGTTGTGCAGATCGGATGGCACATTCGTCTCCGGGATTTCGGGGGTGGCTGCGTGGACCGCTCGCCGAGCATCGTCGATCAGCCTTAACAAACCGTTACCATCTCCCCGCCCGCCGGTCAGGGGGAAGCGCGGCTCAGTCGGGTGCGGTGCTCAGGAAGCGGATGTCCGTGCCCTCCAGCACCAGGCAGGTGAGGATCCCGGTCGAATAGGCTCCGGTATCGATGCCGATGCGGTTGCGCCGCAGCTGGGGCTGCTCGGCGATGGTGTGGCCGTGGACCACGATCTTTTCGTTGTCCCCGCTCCAGCTCAGGAAGGGCTCGCGGATCCAGCAGAGATCGCTCTCGCTCTGGCGGGCGAGCGGGATCCCCGGGCGGATGCCGGCATGGCAGAAGAAGTAGTCGCCGAGCGCGAAGGCCGCCTCCAGCCCGTCGAGCAGCGCCAGATGCGTGGGGGGCACGCGGTCGGCCAGGATTTCCGCCGCCTTGCTCAGTCTCTGGCCCGGCGCCAGCTTGGGATCGAGCGGCACCCCGTAGCTGAGCAGCGTCGCCTCGCCACCGAACTGCAGCCAGCTTTCGCCGATCGGCTCGCCGCGCAGGAACTCCCGGAACCAGAGATCGTGGTTGCCACGCAGAAGGACGCGCGGCATCCCCTCGAGGATCTCGTTGCGGGCCAGATGTTCGAGCACCTGCCGGCTGGCGATGCCGCGATCCACGTAATCGCCGAGATAGACGACAATCGGCCGCACCAGGCGGCTCGAGCGGGAAAGATCCTCGGCCACCGCCAGCTCGATCCGCTCGAGCAGGTCGCGGCGCCCGTGGATGTCGCCGATGGCGTAGACCCGCACCCCGTCGGGGACGCGCGGCGGGCGGCCGTCCACCAGGGGACGTTCCCCGGTGGTGGCGGAGGAGCGGGCGAGCAGGCGGCTGAGCAGGGTCGACCTCTTCGCTGTCGGCGGCTGCCGGGGCGTGCCGCGGATCTGTTGCAACGACGTGACATATAGGCGCGAAAGTGTCGCGCTGTTAAGGGTGCCGCGGCCCACCGGCGCACTATCGGTTGTCAGTCGGCAAGGGGCTGCGTTACCAGATTTGCGGGGTGCTCCGGGTGGCACGGTCGGCGAAGGCGCCGGTGTCGTGCCGCGATGACCCGGCGATGTGGCGGACGGTCGTACTATTCTTGCGTGTGGTTTTGGTCGACGGCAAGCGGAGAGAAGGTCATGAGGACGTGGATGCTGGCTTCGAGCATGTTGGCCACCGGCATGTTGCTGCTCCCCGGGATGGTCCAGGCGCAGCAGGCGCCGAGCCCCAATGTCACCGTGCAGGAGCGTCCGCGTCCGCGCTACGACCCGCTGGGGATCCGGGCGGGCAGCTATCTGATCTTTCCCTCGGTGCGGGTCGACGGCAATTACGACAGCAACGTGTTCGCCGCGCCCAACAACGAGGAGGACGATTACGCCGTGATCATCACGCCGCGCATCAATGCGCGGTCGCAGTTCGCACGGCATCGCCTCGATTTTTCGGCCTTCGCCGAAGTCGGCCGCTACAACGACTTCTCGAGCAACGACTACGAGGATTTCGGGGCTTCGGTGACGGGCGGCCTGGACATCACCCGCAGGCAGAAGCTGCGCCTCAACCTCAGCGCCGCGCGCAAGCACGAGACCCGCGAGGAGCCGGACGCGGTCGGCGCGGACAACGACGTCACCAAATACTGGAACCTGGTGGCGGATCTCGCCTATCGGGTCAATTTCAACCGCATCTTCCTGCAGCCTCTGGCAGGCGTGCGGCGGTTCGACTACGAGGATACCGGCAACATCAACCAGGACGATCGCGACCGCAACGTCTACCGGGCCGGTCTCCGCGCCGGCTACACCATCTCGCCGCGCTTCAACGTCTTCGGCCAGGGCATCTACAATATCCGCCGCTACGACAACACGCCCAACGATGCTGGCGAGGATCGGGATTCGGACGGCTACACGATCAGCCTCGGTACCGAGATCGACATCACCGGCATTCTCTTCGGCGAGGTCCAGCTCGGCTACTCCAAGCAGCAGTACGACGACAAGAATCTCGACGATGTGCAGGGGTTCGGCGGTACCGGCAGGTTGACCTGGAACGTCACCCCGCTGACCACCGTGATCGGCGAGGTGGTCGGTGAGCTGCGCGAGACCACGGTGACCTTCAAGGGCGAACCGGCGAGCGCCGACCGGCACGCCGAAGTCGGCATCGACGTCACCCACGAGCTGCGGCGCAACGTGCTCCTCAACGGCAACGTCCGCTATCTGCGCGACGATTTCGAGGGCACCGACCGGGTCGACGACATCTTCCGGGTGGGTGCCGGCGTGACCTATCTGATCAATCGCAATTTCTCGCTCGACGCGCGCTACCAATTCGACACCCGCAGCTCCGACGACAACAACCAGGAGTTCGACCGCCATCGCGTGTTCGTCGGCTTCGTGGCCAAGCTCTGACCGGGGAATCCGAATACCGGGCGACAGCCGGGCCGCCGAGGCTCTTGCCCCAAGGCCGCCCGGCGCTTAGCTAATCGATTGAAGTGCCGGGTTGAGGTCCTATTGTGCGAGCGGGGCGAGGTTGCCCGCCCGCACCGGTTGGACCGGAATTTGGAGCCTTGCGGATGGAGCGTGTCGGCCTGCGGAAATTTGCCACCCTGTTCCTGTTCGGTCTGCTGCTGCTGCTCGGGGCATGCGGGCCTTCCTATACCACCGGAACCTTGCCGGCGATCGGCTCGCCGGAAGCCGCCGTGCAGCTCCCCGAAGCGCCCTATCGCCTGGGGCCGGGCGACCGCATCCGGGTGGTGGTGTTCCGTCACGACGATCTGTCGGGCGAATTCCAGCTCGACGGCGCCGGCAGTTTCTCGATGCCGCTCATCAACTCGGTCAGTGCCAACGGCCTGACCGCGGCGGAGCTGGAGACCGAGATCGAGACCCGGCTGGGCGACGGCTATCTGGTCAATCCCGAGGTCAGCGTCGAGATCCTGACATATCGCCCCTTCTACATCCTCGGCGAGGTCAACCGGCCCGGGCAGTACGAGTACGAGAGCGGCATGACCGTGCTCAACGCCATCGCCCTCGCCGGCGGCTTCACCTATCGCGCCGATGTCGACGAGATCCTCCTGCAGCGCGGGGGATCGAACGCCGAACCGGTGATCGTTCCCGGGAATACGCGGGTGCAACCGGGCGATATCATCACCGTGCAGGAACGCTTCTTCTAGCGTCGGGCGGTATCCGGCGAGGTTCGGGAAAGGGCGGCTTCCGGCCGCCCTTTCGCTGTGGAGAGCTGCGTCGCTGACATAACCCTTGCGCGAACCCTGGCCCCTCGGCCAAATGAACGGCGACCGGACAGGAGGTTTGCGGGGCGGATCGGCAATGGCAGCATCTTCGGCAGTGGCGGAACGGATCGCCGCCTGGCGCGAGGCCTGGAAGATCTACGGCGATCCCCGGGTGCTCGCCATTCTGGCCCTCGGCTTCTCGAGCGGCCTGCCGATCATGCTGGTGGCCACCACGCTGAGTACCTGGCTGGCCGAGGCCCAGGTCAGCAAGGCCTCGATCGGCCTGTTCGCCTACGTCTTCGCCCCCTACACCTTCAAGTTCGCCTGGGCGCCGTTCATGGACCGGCTGCCGCTGCCGCCGCTGACCACATGGTTCGGCCGACGGCGCGGCTGGATGCTGGCGACCCAGCTCGGTCTCATTCTGTCGATCTATGCGCTGGGACAGACCGAACCGCAGAGCGGTCTCTACTGGACCGCCCTGTGCGCGGTGTTCGTGGCCTTCTTCTCGGCCAGCCAGGACATCGTCATCGACGCCTACCGGATCGAGATCCTGCCCAAGGAAGAACTCGGCGCCGGTGCCGGGGTGGTGGTGCTCGGCTACCGCATCGCCATGTGGGTGGCCACCGCCGGCACCCTGCTGATCGCCGATGCCGCCGGCTGGCCCACCGCCTACACCACCATGGCGCTGCTGGTGCTGATCGGGGTCGTCACCGTGCTGCTGGTACGGGAGCCGGAAGGTTCCAGCACCGATCTGATCGAACCCGACATCGAAACCGAGGAGGACCAGCTCGGACGGGTGATCGGTGCCGGCGGGCAGGACCGGGACGGGGCACTGGGCGGGGTGCTGATGGCGGCGCTGGCCTGGCTGCTGCTGATCGAGCCGGCCTCCTTCCTGTTCGGGGTGCTCGGTCCGTATCGCGCCCCGCTGGGAGGCGGGGAGCTGCTGCTGCTGTTGGGCAATGCCGGCATCATGCTGTTCGGGGTTGCTGCCGGCGCCCGGATCCTCGGGCGCCACCCGGCGGCGATGCGCTGGCTCAAGACCTATGCGCTGGCGGCCTTGGCCTGGAGCGTGATCGAGGTGCTGTGGTACGTCATGGCGCCGGCGCCCGCGCCCTATCTGGGCGAGCTCTATGCCTGGCTCGGCATGATCCTGCTGTGGGCGCTGGCCGATGGAGTCACCCTGCTGCTGGGCGGCGGCGGTTTCGACCTCGCCGGCTTCACGAGCCCGATCTGGCTGGTCATCCTCGGTTTCTGGCTGCGCTTCTTCGCCATCGTCGCCCTCTACGGCATGCCCTATTTCAGCCGCCGCGCGGTGGCCCTGTTCGGTCTCACTCCGCTGCGCGAGGAGGCGCGGCTGCATCTCTGGATGCGGCGGGCGGTGATCGAGCCCTTCTACGACTTCTTCCGCCGTCACGGGGTGGCGGTGGCGGTGCTGGTGCTGGCGCTGATTTCGGTGTTCAAGGCCAGCGACGTGATCCTGACCCTGATGGCCAACCCCTTCTATATCGAGATGGGCTTCACCAAGGCCCAGATCGCCTGGGTTTCCAAGACCTTCGGGCTGTGGATGACGCTCCTGGGTGGGCTGGTCGGCGGCACCATCGTCTACCGGCTGGGGATCATGCGCTCGCTGGCCGTGGCGGTGGTGGTGATGGCCCTTTCCAACCTCTCCTTCCTGCTGCTGGCGGCCAGCGGCGATGGCGGCTCGGTGGCGCTGTCCGAGTTCTCCCGGCTGGCTCTGTTCCATGTGGTGATCATCATCGAGAACCTGTCGGGCGGGCTGGGCACGGCGGTGTTCGTGGCCTATCTGTCCTCGCTCTGCAATCTCCACTATACGGCTGTGCAATATGCCCTGCTGACCTCCTTCATGCAGCTCTTCGGCAAGTTCGTGATCGTTCCCTCCAGCGGCTTTTTCGTCGAAGCTGCGGGCTGGCAGCTGTTCTTCATCACCTCGACGCTGTTCGCGCTGCCCGCGCTTCTGCTGATCTGGCTGCTCTACCGGATGGGGGTGGAGGTCGAACCGGTGACTACCGGCGGCCCGGCCCGTGGCGGTGGGGGCACTTGACCGAAGCGCTTTAGATCGTTCTAACAGAGCCGAGCACCCAATATCATACGGGAGGGAACCCATGATAACCAACTGGTTACGTCGCTCGACCCTCGCCGCGGCCGGGCTCGGCCTGCTGGCCATGGCGGCGCCGGTGTCGGCGCAGCAGAAGTTCATCTCGATCGGCACCGGCGGCATCACCGGCGTCTACTATCCGACCGGCGGCGCCATCTGCCGGCTGATGAACAAGACCCGCAAGGAGACCGGCATCCGCTGCTCGGTGGAGTCCACCGGCGGCTCGATCTACAACATCAACGCGCTGCGGGCCGGCGAGCTGGAGTTCGGCGTCGCCCAGTCCGACTGGCAGTACCATGCCTACAACGGCACCTCGAAGTTCAAGGATCAGGGCCCGTTCAAGGAGCTGCGGGCAGTCTTCTCCATCCATCCCGAGCCGGTGACCATCGTCGCCCGCGACGATTCGGGCATCCAGAACATCCTCGATCTCAAGGGCAAGAGGGTGAACATCGGCAATCCCGGTTCCGGCACCCGCGGTACCTGGGAGGTGATCGAGCAGGCGCTGGGCTGGAAGCGTTCGGATCTCAAGCTGGCCGCCGAGCTGAAGTCGGCGGAGACCGGCCAGGCGCTGTGCGACAACAAGATCGACGCCTATTTCTGGCTGGTCGGTCACCCCTCCGCACTGACCCAGGAGACCTTGGCCTCCTGCCCCTCGCATCTGGTCAATGCCCGTGCCCCGGCTCTGGACAAGCTGGTCGAGGAACGCCCCTATTACAGCTTCGCCGTGATCCCCGGTGGCCTGTATCCGGGCGAGGACGAGGACGTCCCGACCTGGGGCGTGCGCGCCACCCTGGTCACCTCCACCAAGGTGTCCGAAGACGTGGTCTACACGCTGGTGAAGGCGGTGTTCGACAATTTCGACGCCTTCAAGAAGCTGCACCCGGCATTCGCGCATCTGAGCGAGAAGGAAATGATCTCCGCCTCGCTCTCGGCGCCGCTGCACCCCGGTGCGATCAAGTACTACAAGGAACGCGGCTGGATGTAACAGGCCCGGCCACGAGCGGGGGAGGTCCGGATCCGGACCTCCTCCATCGGGCCTCGTCCTGTCATTCTGCCGGTTGCTTTTCCTGCCTCGAACCTCCCGCTTCGGGTCGGCGTCGGGGCGTGACATGAAACTTGCTGCCCTGCAGGAGGATGCAGGCCGGCGCTCGTCTTCCCGCACAAAAGATGCGGCGCTAACGGGGATGGGTCGTCCATGACCGAGAAGACCAGGGTGCAGGAGCTCGATGCACACGCGCTGGCGGCGGAGGCCGATGCCGGCGCCCGCAACCCGGCCGGTTTTGCCGGCAAGTTGCTGATCGGCCTGTGCATCGCCTGGTCGCTCTACCAGATCTACATCGCCTCGCCGCTGCCGCCGCTGCTCCAGGAATGGGCCCGCATGATGGGCCTCGACATCCAGTTCTACATGGGCTCGGTCAAGACGCGGCGGATCCATCTGGCCTTCGCGCTGGTGCTGGCGGCGCTGGCGTTTCCGCTGCTGAAATCCAGTCCGCGGCGCTATGTTCCCTGGTACGACTGGGCGCTGTCGGCGGTGGCCATCGTCGTCACCCTCTACGCCGTGGTGTTCCAGACCGCCATCGCCGAACGCTCGGGCATCCCGATCACCGCCGATCTGTGGATTTCGGCGATCGGCATCGTCCTCATCCTGCTCAGCACCTACCGCGCCCTGGGACTGCCGCTGGTGGTCGTCATCTCGGTGTTCCTGATCTACGTGTTCTTCGGCGACAAGGAGTTCGTCCCCGAGGTCATCCAGTGGAAAGGCGCCAGCTTTTCCAAGGCCATGTGGCATTTCTGGATGCAGGAAGAGGGGGTGTTCGGCAAGCCGCTCGAGGTCTCCACCACCCTCATCTTCCTGTTCGTGCTGTTCGGGGCGATCCTCGAGAAGGCCGGTGCCGGCGGCTATTTCATCAAGGTGGCCTTCGCCCTTCTCGGCCATCTGCGGGGAGGGCCAGCCAAGGCGGCGGTGGTGGCCTCCGGCCTCTCGGGGCTCTATTCCGGCTCCTCCATCGCCAATGTGGTGACCACCGGCACCTTCACCATCCCGCTGATGAAGCGCACCGGCTTCACCCCGGAGAAGGCGGGTGCCGTCGAGGTCGCGGCCTCCACCAACGGCCAGCTCACGCCGCCGGTGATGGGGGCGGCCGCCTTCCTGATCGCCGAGTTCACCGGCACCCCCTATTTCGAGCTCGTCAAGAACGCC
>CAYYZI010000024.1:0-14081 GCA_964475675.1 uncultured Geminicoccaceae bacterium | reverse complement strand
CGCGCCTGGGTGGCGCGGTTGAACTGGCTCTGGCGGAAGCTGAAGCCGCCGCTCATGGCCAGCACGCGGCCGGTGTGCGGGTCCATCGCCACCAGCGCGCCCTCCACCTCCGGCCGCTGACGCAGGGCGTAGCTGCCCGCCTCCTCGAGCGGCTCGACGAGGATGATGTCGCCGCGGGCGAGAATGTCGGAAACCCGCTTCGGCTTGGCGCCGAGGCTGCCGTCCTCGTGCCGCGGTCGCGCCCAGGCAACCTCCGCCAGCGGCAGTGTGCCGGTCGAACCGTCGGCGAAGCCCAGCTCGGCCGTCTTGCTGCCGGCCTTGAGGACCACCGCCAGCCGCCAGTAGAGGAGCTCGAAGCCGGGGTCGAAGCGGCGCAGGCTCTCGGTCCAGTCCGCGCCCTCGGCGAGCGTGATGCGGCCGAGCGGCCCGCGCCAGCCGCCGCGGCGGCGATCATAGGCCGACAGCCCGTCGCGCAATGCCCGATCGGCGATCGTCTGGAGCCGCGGCAGAACGGTGGCGCGCACCGAAAGGCCGCCTTCGTAGAAGCCTTCCTCGCCGAACCGATCGACCAGCCGCCGCCGCACCTCCTCGACGAAGAAATCGGCGCGGGCGGTCTCGGTGGCGGCACGTCGACGCAGGGTCAGCGGCTCGTTGCGGGCGGCTTCGGCTTCCTCGGCGGTGATGTAGCCGTCCTCGAGCATCCGCCCGATCACATAGTCGCGGCGCTGCCGGGCGGCCTCGGGATTGCGTTCGGGATCGTAGCGCGACGGTGCCTTGGGCAGACCGGCCAGAAAGGCGGCCTCGCCGATGGTCAGCTCGTCCAGCGATTTGTCGAAATAGTTGAGCGCCGCCGCCGCCACTCCGTAGGAGCGCCGGCCGAGGAAGATCTCGTTGAGATAGAGCTCGAGGATGTGCTCCTTGGTGAAGGTGCGCTCCATGCGGATGGCGAGGATCGCTTCCTTGATCTTGCGCTCGATCGAGACCTCGTTGCTCAGCAGGAAGTTCTTGGCGACCTGCTGGGTGATGGTCGAAGCCCCCACCGGTCGCCGGTTCTGGCCGAGCCGCTTCACATTGTCGATCACCGCCCGCAGGATGCCGAGCGGATCGATGCCGAAATGCCGGTAGAAGTTCTTGTCCTCGGCGGCGACGAAGGCGTTCTTGACCCGGGCCGGGATCGCCGAGGCGGGGACGAACACCCGCTTTTCGCGCGCATATTCCGCCAGCAGCCGGCCGTCCCCGGCATAGATCCGGGTCACCGTCGGCGGACGGTAGTCGGCGAGCTGACGATAGTCGGGCAATTCCTGGCCGTAGCGCCAGACCAGATAGGCGAGGCCGCCGCCGGCCAGCAGCACGAGGACCAGCGCGGTCAGGGCCAGTGCGGCAAACAGCCGGAAGAGGCGGCTCAACATCGCTCCAGGCTTTCGGCTCGGGCCATCTCAAAGCGGCGGTTTCAGGGCATCGAAATAGCGGTCGACGGCCCGCCGCACGGCCACCGCCACCTTCCGGCGGAAGCCGGCGTCGGTCAGAAGCGCCGCATTCCGTTCGTTGGAGAGATAGCCGAGTTCGACCAGAACGGAAGGGGTCTCGGGCGATTTGAGAACGACGAAGCCGGCATAGCGCCGGTTGCGGCGCAAGAGGCGGGTGACCCGGCCGAGCTCCTCGGTCAGCAGTTCGGCGAAGCCGATGGAGCGGTTGTTGGTCTCCCGCCAGGCGAGGTCGATCAGGATGCTGGCGACCACCGGATCCTGGCCGGTGAGATCGACCCCCGCCAGGATGTCGACCTTGTTCTCCTTGCGGGCCAGCCGCGCCGCCTCGGCGTCGGAGGCGGTCTCCGACAGGGTGTAGACCGAGGCGCCGGCGACGGCGGGATCGGCGATGCTGTCGGCATGCAGGGAGATGAAGAGGTCGGCATCGCGCTGGTGGGCCATGCGCACCCGCTCCCGGAGCGGTATGAAGCGGTCATCGGAACGGGTGAGGAACACGCGGTAGCGGTCGCGCTTTTCGAGCTCGCGCTCGACCGCCCGGGCGAAGGCCAGGGTGATTTCCTTCTCGTCGACACCGTTGACCCCGCGGGTACCCGGATCGACGCCGCCATGGCCGGGGTCGATGACGATCAGATAGGCATTGGAGCGGGCCCGCGGAGCCGGTGGCGCAGCCGGGGCGATCCGGGCCAGCGCGCCCTCCGAACCGGGGCGCATGACGGGCACCGGCGCCGCCCTCGGGCGTTGGCTGGCGGTCACGCGCGTTTTCGGGGCGACCGTGGCCGCTGTCGGCTCCACATCGACCACCAGCCGCCAGTAGCGGCTGGTACTCGAGGGTGGCAGCAGGCGGGTGGCGGCGACCACGAAGCGGCGGCGCATGTCGATCACCAGGCGCGAAGCACCCGGCCGCAGCCGGCCGTAGCGCTGGGCAGTGGCCAGACCGCGCGGTTTGGCCAGGGGATGAGGGCGGACCCGCCAGCGCACTTCGGGCAGCTCGACCACCAGCCGCGGCGGCCGGTCCAGAGCTCGCACCTTGAAACTGGGCCGCCGGCTCATATCCATAACGATACGGGTGCGCGGCCCGTGGATGCCGAAACGGATGCCGAGAACCTGCGGCAGATCGGCGGCGGCATCGACGGGCGGTGTCGCGAGGAGCATCAACCCGAACGCGAAAACCAGTCCGAGGCCGGAAGCGAACCAGGCCCGTTGCGGTCCGGCCAGGACCTTCTGCAGACGGAGGGTCCGCACGCAACCCGAAATCATCGGCTGGTCTTGTCCCGTTCGCAGGTCCGATGCACCGAAACCGGCAGGTGTCGGGCGCGACATTAACGGATTGTGGCCCCTCGGGACAGGGTTTATAGTGAACGTCGAGATGGAACGGGATCGTCGATTCAATCCGGGCGTGGGTTCGCTGCAAGAGCCGCCCGGGCATGCTTCCGGATCCCGGTTCGGTCTCGTAACGGATGTGCATTTGCTGCCGGGTGCGCCCGAGGACCCGAAGCGGGCCGACCTGCGGACGGGTGCCGGAGCCGCGCCGCGCGCGCTGCCGTACCCGGCTCGCCGCACCGAACAACGGCCGCCCATCTGGCTGTCTGCGCGCGAGCGCGAAGCGACAGTCTGCCAACCTGTAATGCATGGCCGCCCCGAACCGCGCTGCTGCACAGCACCGCCCGGGCGGCCTTCGGAGCTTTCCCCACATGACGAAAAGAATGCTGATCGACGCGACCCAGCCGGAAGAGACCCGGGTGGTGATCGCCGACGAAGACCGCCTGCTCGACTTCGACATCGAAATCGCCAGCAAGCGCCAGCTCAAGGGTAACATCTATCTCGCCAAGGTCACCCGGGTTGAACCGTCCCTGCAGGCCGCTTTCGTCGACTACGGCGGCAACCGCCACGGTTTCCTGCCGTTCAGCGAGATCCATCCCGACTACTACCAGATCCCCCAGGCCGACCGCGAAGTGCTCGAGAAGCTCGAGCGCGAGCTCGAGAGCCGGGCCGCGGCCGAGGCCGAGGGCGAGGAAAACGGCGACGGCACCACCCTGACCCATGATGCGGACGAGGAAACGGCCGACGTTCTCGACGAGATCGCCAAACGCCGGGCCCGTATCCTGCGCTCCTACCGCATCCAGGAAGTGATCCGACGGCGCCAGATCATGCTGGTGCAGGTGGTCAAGGAAGAGCGTGGCAGCAAGGGCGCGGCGCTGACGACATATCTCTCGCTGGCCGGCCGCTACTGCGTGCTGATGCCCAACACGCCGCGCGGCGGCGGCATCAGCCGCAAGATCACCAACCCCGAAGATCGCAAGCGGCTCAAGAAGATCGCCCAGGAGCTCGATGTTCCCGAAGGGATGGGGCTCATCATCCGCACCGCCGGCCAGGAACGCAGCAAGGCCGAGATCCGCCGCGACTACGACTATCTGCTGCGGCTGTGGAACGAGATCCGCGAGACCACCCTCAAGAGCGTGGCGCCCTGTCTGATCTACGAGGAAGGCAATATCGTCAAGCGGGCGCTCAGGGATCTCTACAGCCGGGACATCGCCGAGGTCTGGGTGGAAGGCGAGGAGGCCTACCGGGCTGCCCGCCGGCTGATGCAGATCATGACCCCGAGCCGGGCCCGCCACGTCAAGCTCTACAAGGAAGAGATCCCGCTGTTCGTCCGCTACGGCATCGAGGACCAGCTCGACGCCATCATGAGCCCGGTGGTGGAGCTGCCCTCGGGCGGCTCGATCGTCATCCACACCACCGAGGCACTGACCGCCATCGACGTCAATTCGGGACGATCGACCCGCGAGCGGCACATCGACGAGACCGCCCTCAAGACCAACCTCGAGGCGGCCGACGAAATCGCCCGGCAGCTGCGTCTGCGCGATCTCGCCGGGCTCATTGTCATCGACTTCATCGACATGGGCGAGGCGCGCCATCAGCGCCAGGTCGAGCGGCGGCTGCGCGACGCACTGAAATCGGACCGGGCGCGACTGCAGGTGGGGCGGATTTCCAGCTTCGGTCTGCTCGAACTGTCGCGCCAGCGGCTGCGTCCCAGCCTGCAGGAGCTGTCCACGAAGGTCTGCCCGGTCTGTCTCGGGCTGGGCATGGTCCGTTCCACCGAGGGTATCGCCCTGCAGGCGCTGCGGCGGATCCAGGAAGAGGGCATCAAGAACGAGGCCGCGGTGCTCAAGCTGCTGGTGCCGGTCGATGTCGCCATCTACCTTCTCAATCACAAGCGCGAGAGCCTCGGTCATCTCGAGAGCCGCTACGGGCTGCGGGTCGAGGTGACGATCGACGAGCATCTGGCGCCACACGGCATGGCCCTCGAGGTGCTGGAGAAGCGCGAGGAGCCGGAGGCCGAGATCGAGGCTCCCGAAACGGCCGAGGCGGCCACGGCCAAGCCGATCGAAAAGGTCGCGGAGAAGGCCACCGAAACCGCCGAGGAGGGGGCCCGTCGTCGCCGCCGTCGCCGTCGCCGCCGTCGTCCCGGCGAGACCCGCGAGGAGGCGGCCGCAGCCGAGGCGGCCAGCGCCGAGCCGCCTGTCGAGAAGGTGGCCGAGCCGGCCGAAACGGTGCGCGCCGAGGGCGCCGAAGCGGGTGCCGAAGAGGGTGCGGCGCGGGCCCCTGCGCGCCGTCGCCGCCGCCGCCGTCGCGTCCGCAAGGAAGGGGCTCCGGAGACGGCCCCCGAGACAGCCGTCGCGCCGACTCCGGAAGGCGAGGCCCCGGCGACGGAGACCGTACCGGCCCCGAGCGAACCGCTGTCGGAGCCGGCGATGGCCACCGCCCAGCCAGCCGAGCCCGAAAGGCCAGCCGAGCCCGAAAGGGAGGTGACGCCGCCGGCCGAGGAGCCCCGGCCGGAACCGGTTGCGGCCGTCGAAGAACCGCCGCGGGAACCGATCGCTGCTGCCGCGGAGGCGGAGCCGGAGACGGTCACCGCTGCCGAGCCGGCGATGCCCGCCGCCCAGCGCTCCGAGCTGCCGGCGGTGCCGGTCGAGCCGATGCCGGCCATGGCCATGGAGCGCAACGGCCCGGGCGAGCACGGCAGGGAAGCGATGCCGGAGCCGATGGGTGCCGAAGCGTCGGCCGCCGAGAAGATCGCCGAAACGGTGGAGCCGGCGGAGGCCGGGGCCGGCGAGCAAACCGCGGAGCGGCGCGAGGAGACCTCGCGCCGTACCGGATGGTGGAGCCGCTGGCTGCGCTGAACGCGCTGTTCAGCCGAGGCTGAGGGCGCGGCCCGCTTCGGTGAGCCGCGTCCGCAGCCAGGGCACCAGGCGACGGCAGGCCTCGGCCACCGCGGTTTCG
Source organism: uncultured Geminicoccaceae bacterium (assembly GCA_964475675.1). GTDB lineage: Bacteria > Pseudomonadota > Alphaproteobacteria > Geminicoccales > Geminicoccaceae > JALSRW01. Next base: position 8,313 of record CAYYZI010000024.1, on the reverse strand, counting down.
TCGGCGGCGAAGGAGATGCGCAGGAAGCGGTGCCCGCGCACCGGGTCGAAATCATTGCCCGGGGTGGTGGCGACGCCGATCTCCTCGAGCATGCGACGGCTGAGTTCGGCCGCATCGACGCCCAGATTGCCGATGTCCACGTAGATGTAGAAGGCACCGTCGGGCGGGGCGATGCGTGCCAGCCCGGCCTCCCGGAGCGCCGCCAGCAGCCGGTCGCGGTTGCGCCGGTAGCCGGCGATCCGCGCATCGAGCTCGCCGAGGTCGTGGAAGGCGCCGAGCGCCGCATGCTGGGAGATGGTGGGGGCGGCGATGAACAGGTTCTGGGCGAGACGCAGCGCCGCCTGGTGGAGATCCTCGGGCAGCACCAGCCAGCCCAGCCGCCAGCCGGTCATGCAGAAGAACTTCGAAAAGCTGTTGATGACGATCGCCCGGTCGTCGTGGCGCAGCGCCGTTTCGGCCGGGGCATCGTAGGTGATGCCGTGATAGATCTCGTCGCTGATCAGGCGCACATCATGGGCGCGACACCAGGCGGCCAGCCGCGCCAGCTCCCTGCCCTCCAGCATGGTTCCGGTAGGGTTGGCGGGACTGGCGACGATCAGCCCGTCCAGCGGGCCGGCCCGATCCAGGAGCTCGGGCGTCGGCTGGAAGCGCTCGGCGAAGCCCACCGGCAGGGCCACCACCTCGATCCCGAGAGCGTGCAGGATGTTGCGGTAGGCGGGGTAGCCGGGCTCGGCGAGGGCCACCCGATCGCCGACATCGAAGGCCGCGAGAAAGGCCAGGATGAAGGCGCCGGAGGCACCCACCGTGAGGGCGATGCGGGATGGCGCCAGATCGACGGCATGGCGCTCGAGATAGTGCTGGGCGATGCGCTGCCTGAGTGCCGGCAGCCCGAAGGCCTCGCTGTAGCCGAGCGGTGCCTGGTCGAGGGCGGCATGCGCCGCACGCAGGGCGGAAGGCGGCGGGCCGCTTCCCGGTTCCCCGAGTTCCAGATGCAGCACGTCGGCACCTGCCGCCGCCCGGGCATTGGCTGCCTCCAGCACCTCCATGACCATGAAGGGCGCGATGTCGCTACGCTTCGATCGTTTCATCCAGTCCGACCTTTTTCCGTTTCGGCTCGGCTACCATATAGGCTTGGCCATAGTGTCATCGGGTGGGCAGGTTTGCCAGTACTGGAGCGGCGAGATCGCGGGCGCGTGAAGCTCCGTCACCCGCAACCTGGAGTGTGGCCATGGCCCTGCTGCGGGCACTGATCGCATCCGTCCTGCTGGTCGTCACTGCCCTGCCGGCGATGGCCCAGACCGTCATCCGCGATGACGAGACGGAGCGCTATCTGCGCGAGCTGACCGATCCCATCCTCGAGGCGGCCGGGCTGCGGCCGGAGGATCTGCGGCTGTTCATTCTCGCCGATCCCCAGCTCAATGCCTTCGTCGCCGGCGGCCAGAACCTGTTCCTCTACACCGGTCTGATCACCAGCACCACCACGCCCGAACAGCTCGCCGGGGTGATCGCGCACGAAGTCGGCCATATCGCCGGCGGGCATCTGACACGCCTGGCACGGGCCGGCGAGCAGGCCGGCATGCAGGCGCTGATCGGCGCGCTGGTGGGCGTGGCGGCGGCGGTCGCCGGAGCCCCCCAGCTCGGCACCGCGGCCATCGTCGGTAGCCAGGGCCTGGCCCGACAGCAGATGCTGAGTTTCACCCGTACCCAGGAGCAGGCCGCGGACCAGGCCGCGGTGACATATCTCGCCGCGGTGGGCATGTCGCCGCGTGGTCTGCTCGAGACCATGCGGGTGCTGGACAGTCGGACCCGTGGCATCTCCGGTGGCGGTGCGGAGTTCCTGCAGACCCATCCGCTGACCCGCAACCGGATCCGCTTTCTGGAAAACCAGGTGGCGGCGCTGCCCGCCGGAGAGCGTTCGGACGATCCCGAGCTGGCATTCGAGCACCGGCGGGTGGTGGCCAAGCTCGAGGGCTTCCTGGCGCCGCCCGAGGAGGTGCGGCGGCGTTATCCGGGCGACGATTTCATCAGCCGCTACGCCCGTGCCATCGCGCTCTATCGGGATCTCCAGTTCGATGCCTCGATCGCCCTGCTCGACGAGCTGCTGACCGAACGGCCCGAGGATCCCTATCTGCTCGAACTCAAGGGACAGTTCCTGTTCGAGCGCGGCAGGGTGGCCGAGGCCGAAGCGCCCTATCGGGCGGCCCTGCAGTTCCGGCCGGACTCGTCGCTGATCCGGATCAGCTTCGCCCGTACCCTGATGGAGCAGGACCAGGCGGACAAGCTGCCCGAGGCCCGCGCCGTGCTGCGCGAGGCGATCCGTCTCGATCCTCTCTATGCTCCGGCCTACCATCTCCTCGGGGTGGTGGCGGGACGCCTGGGCGACGAGGCGGAATCCTTCCTCGCCCTCACCGAATGGGCGGTTCTTCGTCACAACAAGCGAGATGCCGAGCTCTATCTCCGGCGGGCCGAGGACCGCATCGGTCCCAACCACCGGGACTGGCTGCGGCTGCAGGACCTGCGACGGGCGGTGGCGGAGATTCCCGAACGGCGTCCGCGACGCCGCTAGCACCTCTTGCAAAGAAACCGCGGAAAGGCCAAATTGATAGACGCCGAAAGGCTTGCACGAGCTCGATCGAGGTTGGAGCACAGCAGGCTTGGAGGTGAGCCATGGCCAACGTGGGCAGCAAGTTGTCGCGTCAGTGGCATGATGCGGTCAATGTGCTGCTCGGCCTCTGGCTGGTGATTTCGCCCTGGTTGCTCGGGTACACGGCCGAGAGCATGGCCGCCTGGAACGCTTGGGTTCCGGGCGTGATCATCGCCGTGGCGGCGATCGCGGCACTCACCGCCTTCCATGAATGGGAGGAATGGGTGAACGCGTTGCTGGGCGTGTGGCTGGTGATCTCGCCCTGGATCCTGGGCTATGCGGCGGTCGCTGCGGCCATGTGGAACCATGTGATCGTCGGCATCGTCTGTGCGGCGCTGGCGATCTGGGCGACCTGGCAGGCGCGTCAGCAGCCGGCCGAGGCGCACTGACCGCGCAACACAACCGATCCGCCGGTGCATGCCTTGGGCATGTCGCCGGCAGCAATTGCGGGCCGCAAGGCCCGTTCTTGTTTGCGGGAAATCCTCAGCGGCGGCGCAGCAGGGTCAGGCCGTCGCCGATCGGCACCATGCACAGCGCCAGACGCGGATCGTCGTGGACCCGGCGGTTGAAGCGTCTGAGTGCCTGCGTCTGCCGGCTGCGGTCCGCGGGATTGGCCACCGCCCCGTGCCACAGCACATTGTCGGCGGCGATCACCCCACCCGGGCGGACGAGAGCGAGCGCGCGTTCGAGATAGGCCTCGTAGTGCTTCTTGTCGGCGTCGAGATAGACGAGATCGAAACTGCCGCCGGCACCTTCGGCGAGCAGCGCATCGAGACTGTCCAGCGCCAGACCGAGGCGCAAGGAGATCTTTTCCGCGACCCCGGCCCGCTGCCAATGGCGCCTGCCGACCGCCGCCCAGTCGGCGTTGACGTCGAGGGTGATCACCTGCCCGTGTGGGGGCAGAGCCAGAGCCATGGCCAGGGTCGCGTAGCCGGTGAAGCAGCCGACCTCGAGCACCCGCTCGGCACCCATCAGTTCGATCAGGAAGGCGAGGAGCTGGGCCTGCTCGGCCGAGGACCGCATCTCCCCGTCGGCCAGCCGGTCGGTCTCCTCGCGCAGTGCGCGCAGTGCCGGGTGCTCGCGCAGGCCCACCTCCAGCAGATACGCGTACAGCCGCTCGTCGAGACCCGGCGTGCGCGGGCTCATGTCCCGGCTCCGGGCGCCGCCTGCACCAGCGCGCGCGCCGCTTCCAGCACCGCCTCGGCATGGCCCGGCACCTTGACCTTGCGCCACACCCGGCGGATCCGTCCCTCGCCATCGACCAGGAAGGTGGCCCGCTCGATACCCATGTATCTGCGGCCGTACATGCTCTTTTCGACCCAGACGCCGAATGCCTCGGTGACTGCACCACTCTCGTCGCTGGCGAGCGCCACCTTCAGCCCGTGCTTTTCCCGAAACCGGCGATGTTTCTCGAGACTGTCGCGGGAGACGCCGATCACCGTCACCCCCAGCTCCTCGAAGGCGCCCCGCAGTTCGGAAAAGGCGACCGCCTCCCTGGTGCAGCCCGAGGTGTCGTCCTTGGGGTAGAAGTAGAGCACGAAAGGTCGGCCGCGCAGCATGTCGTTCGAGACCCGTCCGCCGCCCTCGAGCGGCATGTCGAAGGCGGGGCAGGGGGCGCCGGGCTCGATTGCGGCAGATGTGTTCATGTGTCGCTCCCATGAGATGCGTTCGCGGCGGGCGGACATAGCCGGTCGAAGGTGTCCCGGGCAATGGCCTGGGACTCGCGCAGACGGGCTTCGAGGGCCTCGAAAGTCTCGAGCGGCAGGGCACCATCGACCACCCGGTTGGCGGCCCGCAGCAGGGCTTCGCGGATGCCGGGCGGGGCCTCGCCGGCACGAAAGCCGGGACTGGTCGAGAGGCGCAGAACGGCCTGCAGCGCATGCTGAAGATCCAGCGCCGCCACCAGATCCCGGGCCCGTTCGAGCTCCAGCAGGCCGGCGGTTCCGGCCCGTTCGAGCACCAGCCGGGTGCGGGTCGAACGCAGCTCGGGATGGGCATGGCTCCAGGCCAGCTGCAGAAACTGGGCGGTGAATTCGAGATCGACCAGGCCGCCCCGCACATGCTTGAGGTTCCACGGGTTGTCGGAACCGTGCTCGCGGAAGATGCGCTCCCGCATGGCCCGGATTTCGCCAGCCAGCCGGACCGGATCGCGGGGCAGACGGATGATCTCGTCGATCACCTGCTCGAGGCGCCGGCCGAGCTCGGGATCCCCGGCCACAGCCCGTGCCCGGGTCAGGGCCTGATGCTCCCAGCTCTGCGCCGTTTCGCGGTTGTAGCGGATGAAGCTGTCGAGACTGCAGGCGACCGGCCCGACATTTCCCGAGGGTCTGAGCCGGGTGTCGATCTCGTAGAGACGTCCTTCGGCGGTGCGGGCGGAGATGGCGCTCACCAGCCGCTGCCCGAGGCGGGCGTAATAGGTGGTGGCGGCCAGCGGCTGCGGGCCGTCCGAGCGAGCCTCGGGTGGTGCGTCGAAGACGAACACCAGATCGAGGTCGGAGCCGATGGTGAGCTCGCTGCTGCCGAGCTTGCCGAGCCCGAGCACGGTGAAGGCGCCGCCCGGGATGCGCCCGTGATGGGGCACCAGCCAGGCCTCGGCGCGGGGCAGCAGGGCCGCCAGTACCACTTCCGCCAGGGCGGTGAGGCAGGCCTGGGCGGTGCGCACGTCGCTCACACCCAGCAGCACGTGCAGCCCGGCCTGGAACTGGCGCCCATGGGCCCAGCGCCGGGTGAGATCGAGCACTTCCTCGAGATGACGGGCATCGGCGAGGCGCGCATCGAGCTCGCGCCCGAGCTCGGCGGCCTGCGGCAGCGGCTCGAAGAAATCCGGCGCCAGCATCGATTCGAACAGATCGACATGGCGGCTCAGATAGCCGGCGAGACGAGGTGCCGCCCCCATCAGATCCGAGAGCAGGGTGAGCAGGGGCGGATTGGCCCGCAGCAGGGAGAAGATCTGCACCCCGGCCGGCAGGTTGGAGACGAACTCATCGAACAGCCGGAAGGCCTCGTCGATGTCCGGCTGGCGGCGCAGGGCTTCGAGAATGCTGGGGGTGAGTTCGGTCAGCAGCTCCCGGGCCCGGGCGCTGCGGGTGGCCCGGATATGGCCGTGATGCCAGCTGCGGATGCGGGCGGAGACCGCGGCCGGATCGCGAAAGCCCATGTTGCGCAGGGTCTCGAGGGTCTCCGGATCGTCCTCCGTGCCGGTGAAGACCAACCTTGCCCCGGCGCCGAGATCGGGTTCCTTCTCGAACAGCGCCGCATAATGGCGCTCGACCGTCAGCAGCACCGCGCGGACCGCCTCCTCGAAGGCGGCGGCATCGGCATGGCCGGCGAAGGCCGCGAAGCGGGCGAATTCGCGCTCGCCCGCCGGCAGGAGCTGGGTCTGGCGATCGTTGCGCATCTGCAGCCGGTGCTCGAGGCCGCGCAACACCACATAGGCGGCATCGAGCTCGCGCGCGGCATCGCTTTCGATCCAGCGACCGGCGGCCAGTGCCGCGAGCACCTCGCGGGTGCGCCGGCCGCGCAGCTCGGGATAGCGTCCCCCCAGGATGAGCTGCTGGGTCTGGACGAAGAACTCGATCTCGCGGATGCCGCCTCGGCCCACCTTCAGATCGTGACCGAGCACGCGGATGTGGCTGAAACCGCGATGGGCGTGGATCTGACGCTTGATGGAATGGATGTCGCGGATCGCCGCATAGTCGAGATATTTGCGCCAGACATAGGGCCGCAGCCGCTCGAGAAAGGCATGTCCGGCCTCGATGTCGCCGGCCACCGGACGGGCCTTGATGAAGGCCGCCCGCTCCCAGTTCTGGCCGTGGCGCTCGTAGTAGAGCTCGGCGTCCTCGCAGGAGATCGCCAGGGGATGCCCGGGCAGATGGGGGCGCAGCCGCAGATCGGTACGGAACACGTAGCCGTCCCGGGTCTTCTGCTCGAGCATGTAGACGAGGGTGCGGGCGAGGCGGACGGCGAAGGCCATGGGCGCCTCGCTGCCGCGATAGGCGAGCCGCGCGCCATCGAACAGGATGATCAGGTCGATATCCGAGGAGTAGTTGAGCTCGAAGGCGCCGAGCTTGCCCATCGCCAGCACCACGAGGCCGCTTTCCGCGCCGGGACGGGTCGGATCCGGCAGATCGATCTCGCCCCGCTGCATGCCTTCCAGCAGGAGGTGATCGACCGCCCGGCCGATGGCCAGATCGGCGAAGCGCGAGAGGGCGGCGGTGACCGCATCCAGATCCCAGAGGCCGGCGAGATCGGCCAGCGCCACCAGCAGCGCGGCCCCCCGCCGCATCCGCCGCAGCTCGGCCATCAGCGGGCTGCGATGGGCGATCGCCAGCGCCCCCGTTTCCTCGAGCAGGGCGGCGAAGGCCTCGTCCGGACCGGCTGCGACGAAAGCGGTCATGCGGTCCATCTCGGCCAGCAGGCATTCGGTCAGAAACGGGCTGGAGCCGAGGATGCCGTCGATCAGTTGCCGGTGACCGGGTGCCGCCAGCCAGTCTTCGAGCCGCGACTGCTCGCGGGCGTTTTCGAGACGCCGCTCGAAGCGCTCGCGATTGCGGGCATGCATCGCCGGATCGGCCACCAGGGGCGGGGCGAGGGCGAGGAAATCCTGGGGCATCGGCTCCTCTGCACGGCCGGCATGGACGATCGCGGCGGCTCCGGCAGAACCGCCCCGGCGACGATCAGGCAGCCCGGACCAGCACGTGCCGCTTGCGGCCGGCGGAAAGCTTGAGGGCTCCATCGCCGAGATCGGCCATCCGTACCACCAGATGTTCGTCGGTGATCCGCCGGTCGTCGAGGCGGGCGCCGCCACCGCGGATGAGACGGCGCGCTTCGCCGCGGGACTTGGCCAGCCCGGCCAGGGTGAAGAGCTCGACCACGGGCATGCCTTCGGCGAAGCGGCTTCTGGGTACGGTCACCTCCGGCAATGCTTCGACCGAACCTTCGCCGCCCTCGAACAGCTGCCGCGCGGCAGCCGCCGCCTTGCGCGCCGCTTCCTCGCCATGGGCGAGGCGGGTCGCCTCGAAGGCGAGGATCTTCTTGGCCTCGTTGATCTCCGCACCCTGCAGCCGCTCCAGCCGCTCGATCTCCTCGAGCGGCAGCTCGGTGAACAGGCGCAGGAAGCGCCCGACGTCGGCATCCTCGGTATTGCGCCAGAACTGCCAGTACTCGAAGGGCGGCAGCCGGTTCTCGTTGAGCCAGACGGCACCCTGGGCGGTCTTGCCCATCTTGGCGCCGGAGGCGGTGGTCAGCAGCGGGCAGGTGAGCCCGAAGAGCTGGCTGCCGTCGGCGCGGCGCGCGAGCTCGATGCCGCAGACGATGTTGCCCCACTGATCGGAGCCGCCCATCTGCAGGCGGCAATCCCGGCGGCGGCTGAGCTCGAGAAAATCATAGGCCTGCATCACCATGTAGTTGAACTCGAGAAAGGTGAGCGGCTGCTCGCGCTCCAGCCGCTGGCGCACCGATTCGAAGGTCAGCATGCGGTTGATGGTGAAGTGGCGGCCGACCTCGCGCAGGAAGGGGATGTAGAGCAGGCGGTCGAGCCAGTCGGCATTGTCCACCAGCAGCGCCTCGCCGCTGCCGAAATCGAGGAATTTTTCCAGCGAATGGAGGATCCCGGCCTTGTTGCGGGCGATCTCCTCGTCCGACAGGAGCTGGCGGCTTTCGTCCTTGCC